>CBDULU010000119.1:0-6499 GCA_965368155.1 uncultured Flavobacteriaceae bacterium | reverse complement strand
GCTGATTACAAATCAGCTGCTCTAGCCAGCTGAGCTACATCGGCTTTTTCACCAGAATAATTCCAAAAAAAACAATTCAAAATTCAATTGATTTAATCAGAATTCCATATAAAAAAACAAACCGCTTTTTCTAACGGTTTGCAAATGTAAAAAGTTTTATCAGTTCTACAAAACTTTTTGACTATATTTTTAAAATATTTTAGGCCCTTAATTTCTCTTTTCGTTTAACCAATTGTCTTTTAACAGAATCAGCACTAAGACTTACAGCCTCCTCAAAAGTTTTGGACTGTTTTTTAGCTACTATATCAAGGCCTGGGAGCTTAATTTTTATGTCTGCCAATTTATTTTCTTTGTCACTTGTACTTTGCACCTTTAGATATACTTCTGCGCCGATGATATGGTCATGGAATTTCTCTAGGTTATTAACTTTCTTTTCAATGTAATTGACTAAATCCTGGCTAATGTTGAAATTAACAGATTGAACAGATATTTTCATAAGTTAATAGTTTTTATTGCTCCTTGGGTGAGCACGGTTATACATTACTTTCAAATCCTTCAAATTACTGTGTGTATACACTTGGGTCGAAGCCAGACTGGAATGTCCAAGTAATTCCTTTACGGAATTCAAATCAGCGCCTTCGCTTAACAGGTGTGTCGCAAATGAATGCCTTACTATATGCGGGCTCTTTTTAACCTTTACTGACACCATGCCAAAATAGTCCTTTATAATTCTATACACCAGTGTAGGATAAATATTATCTCCTTTTTTCGTCACAAAAAACGAATCGCAATTGGGTTCAATATCTCTCCTCAGTAATTTGTATTTTTTTATGGTTCCTACCACTGAATTTAATAACGGTAGTTGCCTTTCTTTATTTCGTTTTCCCAATACTTTAACAACACTTTGTGAAAGGTCTATAGATGTATCTTTTAAACCGATCAATTCAGCTCTTCGCATACCTGTTGTATACAACAATTCAATGATCAATTTATCCCTTACCAACTCAAAGCCATCCGCCTGGTCAAAAAAATCAAGAACCTCATTCATCTCCTTCTCTGAAAATGGCACATTCACCCGTTTCTCGACTTTCAGAGATTGGTGCTTTCTTAATGGATGTTCTTCCAATTGCTTTGATTTAAGCAAATAATTAAAATATGATCTCAAAGAACTGATTTTTCTGTTGATCGATCTATTTGAAATCTTATGCTCCACTAACTCCACAATCCAACTTCTTATAATTGTATATGACACCATAGAGATCTCTGTTATCTGAAATTCCTTTTTACAGAACTGCTCAAATGAGATCAGGTCATTCCTATAAGCCGTAATTGTGTATGGTGAATATTTTTTTTCGCAATCTAGATAGGTTATAAAATGAGATATACTCAAAATCGATCTTCAGTTATCAATAGTTAATTCAGTTGTCTAAGCTCTACTGAACCTATGTCGCTTCTTTCAAAAATACAAAAAATACCGCATTAACTTACATATTTAACAAAAAAAAAGTCCCGCTATTGCGGGACTTCTATTTATCATTAAAAGGCATTAACCTTTCTCTTCTGTAGTTCGGATTGCTTGAACATACTGGGCTTTTTGAATTTGCTTACGTCTTACAACTGAAGGTTTAGTAAACTCCTTTCTTTCACGCAACGTTCTCATTGTCTTCGTTCTATCAAATTTTCTCTTAAAACGTTTTAACGCTCTGTCTATATTTTCACCATCCTTAACCGGAATAATTAACATAGTTGGGCACCTCCTTTCATCTGCACTTTAAATTTATTTTTTGGGCTGCAAATATACAAAGAATAAGTTTTAAAAAAATGTATTATATTTATTTTTTATTCCATCCCCCTCATGAATCAAAAGATTAAGTATTTTTTTATTGTATTTGCAGGCCTCTTCTTTGTTGTTGTAGGCTTTTATTTTTGGGCATCTTCTCCGAACATGAGTGCGAATGATTATAATACTTCCGGCCAATATGATTACTCAAGTAAGGTGTTGAACGATTCCGTTCACAGCATTATTACTTATAATATTGGCTATCTGAGTGGAATGACCAATAACCTTCCGATTGAAAGACCAAAATCACTGTTTGATCAAAATTTGAATAAGGTTATTTATGAGCTAAAAAAAACAGATGCGGATATAGTAGCCTTTCAGGAAATCGATTATGATTCAAAAAGATCCTATCATGTGAACCAGCAAAATGAGCTGGGTAAGTTGGGCTATACCTATTATGGGCAAAATATCAATTGGGATAAAAAATATGTTCCTTTCCCTTATTATCCTCTTTCCTTGCATTTTGGTAAAATTCTTTCAGGACAATCCATATTGAGTAAATATCCTATTATGGATCAGGAAAGGATAGCGCTTCAAAGAAATACAGGGAATCCATTTTATTATGACAGTTTTTATATCGACAGGCTGGCTCAGGTATGTAAAATCAAGATCAAAGATAAAACCCTGATCCTTATCAATGTCCATTTAGAGGCATATGATAAGGAAACAAGAAAAAAGCAAATGAAACAAGTCAAGAATCTCTATTTAAAATACTATCAGGACTTTCCAACAATTCTGCTTGGAGATTTTAATAGTGACATTCATTTTGAAGATGCCGCCATCAATCTGCTCATGAATCTTTCAGAAATGGGATGCGCTGCCTTTGGTGGTTCTAAAGCTCAAAATACTTTTAGTTCTGAATCACCCACAGAAAGACTTGATTATATATTTTACAATAAACAATTTATTAAGGAAGTTGAAGCAACAATCTTAACACAGTTTGATTTGGCCTCAGATCACTTACCTTTACTTATGAAATTCAAATTTAAAGACCAAATTTATGCAAACACTAGACGACAACCGACCTCTTGACGCCAAAGAATGGGCGCTAACTATTTTTATTTCCTCCCTGCCACTAATAGGAATTATTATGCTACTTGTTTGGGCCTTTAGCGATGGTTCTAATATTCACAAAAAGAATTGGGCCAAAGGAACACTGATACTTTGGATCATTGGTTTTATTCTTGCCTTCGCATTCTTATTTTTTTTCGGAGGAATCGCCATTATGTCTCAGTTGTTTAATTGATTTAATGCAAAAAGCCGAAGTGGAATCTGATCCTACTTCGGCTTCTTTATGAACCATACTTCAACGATCAACCGGTTTACATGATGAAGATTATTCCCAACCTTTGGTAAGTCTGTTGGAAACTCAATTGACCTAGGAATCTTTTTTTCCAAACACGCGTTTGAACCAGGATTTTCTTTTCCCTTTTTTGGCCTGTTTCTTAGCTTTTTTTGATGCCTTTTCAAAGGTCATGTTTTTATCCCTGAATATATCATCAAAGAATTTCTCTATATCAGAATCATCTATATGATCAACACAGGCTAAGGCCTCAGCATCACTATCAGAAATAGTCAAATCTCTTAAATATCGATTTTTCAAAGTGCTATTCTTCTGGGCCTGTTGCAGCGTTTTGGCTACAAGAGGAAGAGCGAGTGCACTGCCGGAACCATCAGATCCCTTTCTAAAATGCACCACGGGATAGCTTGCTCCAACCCTGGTTGCCACAACCAAATCATTATTATATGCCAAAAACCATGCATCACCATAATCCTGAGAAGTACCTGTCTTCCCTGCAAAGGAAGATCTTACCCCGTATACATTACTCATTGATCTACCCGTACCTTCCCTTACTGCCTTTTCAAGCATGGCTGTCAATAAGCCACTGGTAGTTTCCTTCAAAACGGACTCTTGTAAAACCGCTTTCGGATGTTTGTATAAACTACGGCCATCTGAGGTTTTAATTTCTTTGATAAAAACAGGCTCAATTCTTTTTCCTGAATTTGCAAAAGCCGAATAAGCAATGGCCATCTCATACAAACTGGCTGTTGTGGTTCCCAAAGCTGTTGAGGGCTTATTACTCAATTCCTGTGAGAAACCAAGAGCGTTCCAAGTGTCGGTCAAAACATCGAAATCTTGTTGAAAAAACAAATTTACCGTTGGAATATTCATGGATCTGGCCAAAGAGGCAGCCATAGAATATTTACCGCCCACAGAACGATCATAATTCTGAGGTTGCCAATTGTCAAAATCATTTAAAACCAGCTCATCATTATCCAAATAATGACAAGGCATCGCTCCTTGCTCTAAGGCGGAAGCGTATAGAATTGGTTTAAAAGCTGATGCTGTTTGACGCTGGGCAAAGATCTGATCATAGGGCTGGGTCCTAAAATCGATTCCACCTACCCAGGCCTTTATAAATCCATTATTAGGATCCATGGCGATAAGACCGGCATGCAACAGGGTCAAATTAAAAGCCAGGCTATCTCTTACTGAAATAGAATCTGAGGTAAATCCATTCCACCCAAATAATTCCCGCATTTTTCTGACATCTGCAAGATCTTCCAATTCCAGTCTATTGAGCTCCTTTTTTACTAAAACATCAAGGAGGGCTTTGTCTTTTCCTTTGGCGTACTGTTTGCTCAAACGTTCTTGCATTTTGCCCAAATGAGACCTAAAAGCCACAAGTGCATATTGTTGTAAATCAAAATCAAGTGTAGTTTCAATGATAAGCCCACTCTTTTTAAGATCATAAATAGTATCTGATCGTCTGTTCAATGCTGTCAATATTTTCGAAGCTTCGTTTTTGATCTGCACTAAATAATAATTCGCTGGGCCTTCTGATTCAAGGTTCGCATAATCAAGTCTTAAGGGCTTTTTTTGAAGTTCACTCGCTCTTTCATCAGTCAAATACCCATATCTCTCCATTTGCTCCAGGACTACATTCCTCCTGCCTAGTGCGTGTTCAGGGTATAATCTGGGATTGTAATATGTATTGGCCTTCAACATCCCAATTAAGACAGCTGATTCTTCAATCTTTAATTTTTCAACACTTTTATTAAAAAACCTGTGAGCAGCCGCTTCAATTCCCAAAACATTTTCTCCAAAAGGAACTGTATTTAAATAAAGTGTAAGGATATCTTCTTTTGAATAAATATGTTCCAAGCGATAGGCAAGGATGATCTCTTTGGTTTTATTGACTGGCATCGATAAAAATCCATAGTGCTTCCTGCCAAACATATTTTTAGCCAGCTGCTGGGTAATGGTACTCCCTCCTCCTGCACTTTTTTGCTGAAGGACTATAGATTTGACCAGAACCCTTAACAAGCTGCGTGAATCAACTCCTTCATGTTCAAAATATCGCGCATCCTCCGTAGCCACCAAAGCATTTACCAGGTCAGACGGAAGTTGTTTATACACTACATTCGTTCTGTTATCAGCAAAAAATTTCCCTATAAGCTTACCTTGATCAGAAACAACCAAAGAGGCAGTTTCATTCTTAAATTCTTTGAGCTCTTTTTCAGTAAATACATGACCGAAAACGCCCAAATAAATACAACCCAGAAATATGCCGAACAAGAGTAAGGCAAGCAGGGACAATTTTACAAAAAATACAATCAGTTTTTTTTTCATAACTCGCTAGGCAGGTCGTTTTGAACTGTAATAAAAATTAAAATTTGTGGTTGTAGTTAATTCCTCATAACAACAAGCGTTGCAATATAGCCTGTAAGTATATTCCATTCTTTATCGGCTAAAACTATGCCATTCTCATCCAACACTTTAAACTCAGCAGTATTTGGTCCCGAGGAACCTTGGTTTAAAGCCTCAATATCGATTCGATTAAACCCTTCCCTTAAATTCACATCAATAGAATAATAACCTCCTCGAAGTGTAATACTCCTTCTGATGACTACCTCATTCACATATAACTTCACCCTATCCCCATCAACATAACTGTGGTCTCTGCATATGATTCGAATTGATTTTGAACTGGTTTCTAGTTTTCCAAGTTCAAGAGAAGTTTGAAATTTTTTGATACTTACATCACTACCGTTCCAATATTGGGAAACAAGTACATCCTTTTCCCTTTGGTTCAGATCACTCATGCTTCTTTTCCTTTTCTCGGGAACTACACTAAGTGATGGGAATTTATCAGCAATATCCTTAAGGTTTCCAAATAAGGTGATGGTCTCAGCTTTAATTTCCGGACTGTCAGCATTTTGAGGTATAAACTGCTTTTCGCTTTTTTTGTCAGGTTGATATTGAAAAGCATCGGTTTGCTCCACATTGTTATTATCCACCTGGGAAATAACTCCCGTAGAAAAACAAAAAAACAAAAAAGTGACAAGGATTTTTTTCACAAGTTAATACATCGTTTAATAAAAATTTCCGGCGGCCAAATTACAAATTAATGCCTACCTTTTTATTAAAACTTTATTAAAACTTAGAGGCCTCTCTCTATTATTATTGTCCCTTTTTAAAGTTTCGCTGTATTTTTTTGATGGCATTATCAATTGACTTGTCAGGCTCAATCACATTGAGCTCTCCCCAGAATTCCGGATCAGAAAAACCTGAAGTCTGATCAGTGAGAATAACATTTTTCCTCATGCGTTCTCTATTTTTCACAGTAACATTTTGGTCGTTGTCTGTCCAATCAG
>CBDULU010000118.1:0-6500 GCA_965368155.1 uncultured Flavobacteriaceae bacterium | reverse complement strand
GATCATAGAAGATTATGTTGATATAGGTTCTGGAACTACCATTGACCGTGCAACACTTGGATCAACCATTATTAGGGCTGGTGTAAAATTGGACAATCAGATTCATGTGGCCCATAATGTGGAAATCGGTGAGAATACCGTCATTGCCGCTCAAACTGGAATTGCAGGATCTACAAAGATTGGTAAAGAATGCAAGATTGGTGGTCAGGTTGGTATTGTAGGACATATCACGATAGGCAATAACGTTAGAATTCAGGCACAATCAGGCATCGGAAAATCGATTGCTGATAATGAGATCGTACAAGGGAGTCCGGCGATGCCCTATACAGAATATAACAAGTCTTACGTGCATTTTAGAAATTTACCCAAGTTGGCTTCCAGATTGGATGAGATTGAAAAACAAAGGGATAAAAAAAATTTTAAATAATGAGTGTAAACCAAAAAACAATTGAAAAAGAGGTTTCTTTAGAAGGAATCGGCTTGCACACTGGAAATAAGGTATCTCTTACCTTTAAGCCTGCAGCTATAAATACTGGATTTACCTTTGTAAGGACCGATCTTGAAGGCCAACCCGCTATTGAAGCATTGGCTTGTTATGTGGCAGATACCCAAAGAGGCACAAATATTGAAAAGAACGGTGTAGTGATCAATACTTCGGAACATGTTCTGGCTGCTGTTGTCGGATTAGATATTGATAATATTATCATTGAAATAAATGCAGCTGAGCCTCCAATTATGGATGGATCCTCAAAATACTTTGTGGAAATACTTGAAAAAGCAGGGATCGTTGAGCAAGATGCCGAAAGAGATGTTTACGAGGTAAAAGATATTATTTCATTTAAAGATGAGGATACAGGAAGCGAGATCATGATCATGCCTTCCGATAAATATGAGATCACCACTATGGTGGATTTTGGAACCAAGATCCTAGGAACGCAGAATGCTACTTTAGATAAACTCAGCGACTTTAAAAAGGAAATTGCAGATGCGAGAACTTTTAGTTTTCTTCATGAGATAGAAATGTTATTGGATAATAACCTGATCAAAGGAGGTGATTTGAATAACGCTATCGTTTATGTAGATAAACCTTTGTCAGAAAAGACAATGCAAAAGTTGAGTAAAGCTTTTAAGAAAGATTCTGTAAAAGTAAAACCCAACGGTATTCTCGACAACCTTAATCTTCATTGGGCAAATGAAGCTGCAAGACACAAGTTATTGGATGTAATTGGTGATCTTGCCTTGATCGGAACGAAGATCCAAGGTAAGGTGATTGCAACCAAACCGGGTCATAAGATCAATACACAGTTTGCCAAAAAAATGATGAAATTGATCAAAATAGAGAAAAGAAATAAAGTACCCCAATATGATTTGAGTAAGCCTCCATTGATGGATATTCACGCCATTATGAAACTCTTACCACATAGACCTCCCTTTTTATTGATCGATCGTATCATTGAACTATCTGATCAACACGTGGTGGGTATGAAAAACGTGACCATGAATGAGTCCTTCTTTATAGGACATTTCCCTGGTGCTCCGGTAATGCCTGGAGTTCTTCAAGTTGAAGCCATGGCCCAATGTGGTGGTATATTGGTGCTCAGTACGGTACCTGATCCGGAAAACTACCTGACCTACTTTATGAAAATGAATAATGTAAAATTCAAACAAAAAGTATTGCCTGGAGATACGCTCATCTTTAAAGCAGAGCTTATGGGCCCCATTAGAAGAGGGATATGCCATATGCAGTCTTACGGATATGCAAATAATAAATTAGTGGTCGAAGCAGAATTAATGGCACAGATCGTTAGAAACCCGGAGAAATAATAAATAAAAAAACTTATGAATCAACCATTAGCTTATATTCATCCTGGTGCAAAGATCGCTACAAACGTTGTTATAGAGCCATTTTCGACAATTCACAATGATGTTAAGATTGGTTCAGGGACCTGGATCGGATCAAATGTTACCATTATGGAAGGCGCCAGAATTGGTAAGAATTGCCGGATATTTCCAGGAGCAGTGATTTCAGCTATCCCACAGGATCTTAAATTCGAAGGGGAGGAATCTCTTACGGTGATTGGAGATAATGTGACCATTAGAGAATGTGCTACGATCAATCGTGGAACCAAGGCTTATGGTAAAACTGAAATAGGCGATAATTGCCTGATCATGGCTACTGCCCACGTAGCACATGACTGTGTGATCAGTCATAATGTGATTATCGTAAATGGAGTCACCCTGGCAGGACATGTTAAGATTGGGGAATATGCTATCATTGGAGGTTTGGCAGGGGTTCATCAGTTTATTCATATTGGAAAGCACGCAATGATCTCAGGAGGATCGCTCGTCCGTAAGGATGTTCCACCATTTGTGAAGGCCGCTAAAGAGCCACTATCTTATGTAGGAATTAATTCAATAGGGCTAAGGCGACGGGGTTTTACTTCTGATAAAATTAACGAGATCCAGAATATTTACCGCATACTTTTCCAACAAAACAACAATACAACACAGGCAGCCCGTATTTTGGAGGCCGAACTGGATGCAAGTCCGGAAAGAGATGAGGTGCTGACCTTTATCAACAATTCACAAAGGGGTATCATGAAAGGATACACCAGTAATTATTAAGAAAATTATAAATGGCGAGTACATCAGATATAAGAAAAGGACTATGTATTGTATACAATAATGATACATATAAGATCATTGAGTTTTTACATGTAAAGCCCGGGAAAGGACCGGCTTTTGTTAGAACAAAGCTAAGAAGTCTTACCACAGGGAAAGTGTTGGATAATACTTTTTCTGCAGGTCATAAAATTGAGGAAGTAAGGGTTGAAACCAGAAAATATCAGTATTTGTATCCGGAAGGTGATATGTATCATTTTATGAATACCGATGACTATAATCAAATAGCTTTACAAAGAGAAGCTTTGGACACTCCTGAATTATTAAAAGAAGGGGAGATCGTAACCATCATCATCAGAACTTCAGATGAGATGCCTTTGTCAGTAGAGATGCCTTCTCATGTGTATCTTGAAGTGGCGCACACTGAACCCGGGGTTAAAGGTAATACAGCTACAAATGCTACCAAACCTGCAACCATGGAAACAGGAGCCAAGGTAAATGTTCCTTTATTTATCAATGAAGGAGACAAAATCAAAATTGATACTGAAAAAGGGTCTTATATAGAACGAGTGAAAGAATAGTTCATATGAAGTTTTCACGAACTTATAGTTTACAGGAAATTGCCGGAATCATAAACGCTACTTATGTGGGTGACGCTCATTTTCCTGTACAGGGAATGAACGAAATTCATGTAGTTGAGCCCGGAGATATTGTTTTTGTCGATCATCCTAAATATTATGCTAAAGCACTTGAATCGGCAGCAACTATTATCCTGATCAACAAAGAAGTGGAATGTCCAGAGGGAAAGGCCTTGTTGATTTCAGAGGATCCGTTTAGTGATTTTAACAGGTTGTCAAATCATTTTAAGCCTTTTAGAGCTGCCACAGAAAATATTGCTCCTACGGCTTCTATCGGAGAGGGTACTATTATTCAGCCCAACGTGTTTGTTGGAAATCATGTAAAAATTGGAAATAATTGCCTGATTCATCCTAATGTAACCATATATGATCATTGTGTTATTGGAAATAATGTGATCATTCATGCTGGAACGGTTCTGGGTTCGGATGGATTTTATTTTCAGAAAAGACCACATGGCTTTGATAAATTGATTTCAGTAGGACGTGTAATCGTTGAAGATCATGTGGAAATTGGAGCCGCTTGCACCATTGATAAAGGCGTTACAGGAGATACGACCATTGGATGGGGAACGAAAATCGATAATCAGGTACAAATAGCACATGACACGGTCATTGGAAAAAAATGTCTTATCGCATCTCAGGTTGGCATTGCAGGTTGTAATGTTATTGAAGATGAGGTAACGATCTGGGGTCAGGTAGGTCTTAAAAGCGGACTGACCATAGGAAAAGGAGTTGAAATATATGCTCAGTCGGGCGTAGGAATGGATCTTGAGCCGGGTAAAACTTATTTTGGTACTCCGGCTAATGAAGCAAGAGATAAATTTAGAGAAATGGCCCTATTGAGATCCTTACCCAAATTGCTGGAAAAAATTAAAAAATAGTTCAATTAATGGTTTCATTGATATACTTTTGTACTTCTAAAGTGATGTAGGTTTAAAAATTCAAAATAAAAAAATAAACAAATGAGTGTTTTAGTCAATAAGGATTCAAAGATTATTGTTCAGGGATTCACGGGAAGTGAAGGTACTTTTCATGCCGGACAAATGATCGATTATGGTACCAATGTCGTTGGAGGAGTAACGCCGGGCAAAGGAGGACAGTTACATTTAGACAAGCCTGTATTCAATACAGTCTCTGATGCAGTTAAGGAAGTAGCTGCTGATACTTCAATTATTTTTGTACCGCCTGCTTTTGCGGCAGACGCGATTATGGAAGCGGCTGAAGCTGGTATCAAAGTGATCATTTGTATCACAGAAGGAATTCCTACGGCAGACATGGTAAAAGTAAAATCATATATTGAAAATAAAGACTGTCGATTGGTAGGACCAAATTGTCCTGGGGTCATTACTCCCGGAGAGGCAAAAGTGGGTATCATGCCAGGTTTTGTATTCAAAAAAGGAAAGGTAGGGATCGTTTCAAAATCAGGAACATTAACGTATGAAGCTGCTGATCAAGTAGTGAGACGAGGACTTGGAATTACAACAGCTATAGGAATTGGAGGAGATCCAATCATAGGAACAACTACTAAAGAAGCGGTTCAATTATTGATGAATGATCCTGATACCGATGCTATCGTGATGATAGGTGAGATAGGTGGTCAGTTGGAAGCAGATGCTGCGCGCTGGATCAAGGCAGATGGTAATAGAAAGCCTGTTGTAGGTTTTATCGCCGGACAAACGGCTCCCGCCGGAAGAACTATGGGACATGCCGGAGCTATTGTTGGAGGGAAAGATGATACGGCACAGGCTAAGATGCAGATCCTGGCTGAAAATGGTATTCATGTAGTAGAATCTCCAGCTGAAATCGGGCAGAAAGTCCTTGAAGTTTTAAGCTAGTCGAAAATTAATCGAAATAAAACCTGTCAGTACTGACAGGTTTTTTTGTTTTTACAAACTTGAAGTTTGGATTTTCATCAAAATAGATGCTATGGACCTTGTTCCTTTGTTAAAATTATCTTAAAAAATCTGCATATTTTTTTGTGTAAACCTTGTTAGCTACTTTTGAACCATAACTTAATTTTATTACATGAAACAGCTTAAACTTATTACTTATTTTTTAAGTATTGTATTTTTTATCAGTTGTAACAAGACTGATAAACAAAATGACTATGCCGTCACCCAACATACAGATGCCAACGGATTCAACTATGAAACTGTTGAAAATGATCCAACCGGATTGCGATTATATACTTTGGACAATGGTTTAAAAGTATATTTAAGCCAAAATCGGGATGAGCCAAGAATTCAGACCTATGTTGCAGTTAGAGCAGGCTCTACCTTTGATCCTAAAGAAAGTACCGGCCTGGCACATTATTTAGAACACATGCTCTTTAAGGGAACCGATGAAATTGGGACTTCAAATTGGGAACAGGAACAGCTGCTGATCTCACAGATTTCTGATTTATATGAAGCGCATAAAACGACATCAGATCAAAATGAAAAAGAAGCCATTTATAAGAAAATTGATAGTATATCATTTATGGCATCCAAGCTGGCAATTCCAAATGAATACGATAAAATGATTGGTTCCATGGGAGCTACAGGAACAAATGCACATACTTGGTATGAAGAAACTGTTTATCACAACAAAATACCTGCAAATGAATTGAATAAATTCTTGACCTTGGAAAGTGAAAAATTTAGTCAATTGGTATTGCGTCTTTTTCATACAGAATTAGAAGCTGTTTATGAAGAATTTAACCGAACTCAGGATGATGATAATTATGCAGCCTATTTTGCTATGCTGGATGGATTATTTCCAACACATCCATATGGTCAACAAACGGCTATTGGAACAGCTGAGCATTTGAAAAACCCTTCAATGGTTCATATTAATAACTTCTTTAACACTTACTATGTGCCTAATAATATGGCAGTTGTTCTGGTGGGTGATTTGGAATTCGATCAAACAATCAAAAAAGTTGATGAGACTTTCGGAGCTTTTGAGAGAAAGGAAGTGGAGCGTCCAGTATTGCCTAAAGAAGAACCCATAACAGGTGTTGTTGAAAGAGAAGTTTTTGGACCAAATAATGAAAATGTTTCCGTAGCATTCAGATCTATGGGTGTTGGTTCCGAAGATGAAAAATACATCACCTTGATCGATATGATATTGGCAAATTCCAATGCTGGTCTGATGGATCTGAATTTAAATAAAAAGCAATTGGTGCAAAGAGCATCTTCTTCTCCTACATTTCAAAATGAATATGGGTTTTTAACTTTCTCCGGAATTCCAAAAGAAGGG
>CBDULU010000117.1:0-6525 GCA_965368155.1 uncultured Flavobacteriaceae bacterium | reverse complement strand
TAACCTACTAAATACGGACAGTTAACCCAATGAAGAATACATTTAAAATCAATTTTCCATAGCAGTGGAATAACAAATGTATAAAAAAATAAAATACAAAAATATTTATTTGCCTTTTATTTTACTGAAGAACAAATAGGTAGCATCTTTTTTAACAATAGAAAAGTATCCAAAATTCATCATTAATAAGATTGTATTTAACACGATCCGGAAAATTATAATTATTCAAAAATTTATATTTTCAACGATTGTTCCAAAAACACCTCCGCCATCATACATCTTGCACTACCGCCACCACAGGCTTCAATTGTGCTAAGGTCACTTGACAAAAGTGTTGCTTCCTTTTCCAGGATCTTAAGCTGATCTGGAGTAAGACTGTCATAAGCCGCCTGGCTCATGACCGTTAGGGGTTTATTGTTGGCTCCCAACACCTGAAGCATATTACCGACAAAATGTTCTACTTGCTCTTCGGAAATATTTATAATTTCCTTTCCACTTATTAAAGCATGTGCAATAAAATTTTTCCGCTCTTTTTTGTCATCTATGGCATCAAGACAGGCAATAATATGTTTCTGGGTAACAGCCATCATCACGTTGGTATGGTAGATCAGTTCTCTATTACCATTTACCGTTTGATAGGCATGAAAAACGACAGGGGTATATTCGAAATCTTCACAAAACTCTATAAACAGGTCTTCATCGGCTCTGTCAGACAAAGCACAATAGGCGATCCCGTTTTCACGATCCAGGACAATACTTCCGGTAGCTTCAAGAAATATGTCTTCTTTCTCTGCTGAGGAGTAGTCAATAATCTCAGTTATTGTAAAACCTTTCTCTTCCAAAGTATCTAAAATATCTTCTCTCCTTTCCAATCGTCTGTTTTCAGCAAACATAGGATAAAAGCCTACTTTGCCATTGCTATGGAAAGAAATCCAATTATTCGGAAAAATAGAATCAGGCGTACTAGGGACAAGGGTATCTTCTATGACAACAACGTTGACCCCAGCCTTCCTTAATTTTGTAACAAAACCATCAAATTCAGCCAAAGCTTTTGACTGAATTTCCTGAGCCGAAAGGTGTTTTATATTTTGTTGGTAATAATTGTTGACAGCAGTTTGCTCATTCATCCTGAATGACACTGGCCTGATCATCAAAATAGTATTTGTAAGTTGTTTCATAGCGGTTTTATTCTCTTATTAAAGGTAGTGTGGAACATCTAAGTAAGCCTTCTTGTTTACCAATTTCAGCATAGGGAATTTCTTCTACGGTAAAACCATGTTCTCTTAGCCAGCTGTTCAGTCTCGTAAAGCCCTTTTCAGAAACGACTATATTTTCCGAAATAGAAAATATATTAGAATTCATATCATACATTTCTTCCTTAGAGATTTCAAATATATTTTCACTTCCAAAAAAATCTACAAGAAACTGATATTCTTCTTCTATCAAGAATCCGTTTTTATGTAAGATCGCTTTATCTCTTCCTATAGGCTGAAAGCAACAGTCCAAATGCAGGGCATTCTCTTTTGGATCAGTATTGGATTTTCTGAGTTCAAAGGATTTAACTATTTTATGGGGAAACAATTCTTTGATAAAATCAACAGCCTCTTGATTGGTTCTGGCAGTGATATAATCTGTATAGTCATCTCCTGTATAGACACCCACAAAAATATAATCGTTCCATGGCATCACATCACCACCCTCAACATGTACCTCATCTGGAGGCGTCACCCTGTTTTTCGGATCTAATTGTTCATAGACGTGATGGATTGCATCAAGTTCCTCAAGTCGGTTAGGCAGAATATTAGACCTGATAAATTTATCTTCAATAACAAAGCCAATGTCACGAGCAAAGATCTGATTCACATCTTTGATCACCTCAGGTCTGTAAACCTTTACTTGGTACTTCTTAAGTACTTCTTCAAAAGCATTCATTTCCCGAACCATATCACTTTCTTTTGGATAAGTTCCGGCCACTATATTCTCTATAGACTTCGGATCATAACAATCCTCTATTTTAGGAACAGGGCCATTGGATTCAGCAGTACCCAGAATCACCGCCTTTAGCTTTGAAGTTTCGTTTAAAATATGCAAATCCATTCAAGTATATTTTCACGCAAAAATAGATAAAAAAATCGCGCCGAAAACATTGTTTTCGAACGCGATTGTATATATTTTTACTAAGGTAATCTTTACTCAAAAAGCCTGATTTACCTCTATCTTTCCTCAAATGATTTAAAAGGTCTTAATGCTTCCCCTATGTATAATTGTCTTGGTCTTCCAATAGGTTCTCCGTTTAATCTCATTTCTCTCCATTGAGAGATCCAGCCTGGCAATCTGCCGATCGCAAACATGACGGTCATCATTTCACTTGGGAAACCGAGGGCACGATAAATAATACCTGAATAAAAGTCAACATTTGGATACAATTTTCTCTCTGCAAAGTATTCATCGTTTAAGGCAACTTCTTCTAAGTGCTTAGCGATCTCTAATACCGGGTCATTGGTTCCTAAATCAGCAAATAAATCATCCGCCGCTTTTTTAATGATTCTCGCTCTCGGATCAAAATTCTTATATACCCTGTGCCCAAAGCCCATCAATCTGAAAGGATCGTTTTTATCTTTGGCCTTTAAAATATATTTTTCAACATCTCCCCCGTCTTTTTGAATATTTTCAAGCATTTCCAAAACAGCCTGATTAGCACCTCCGTGAAGTCTTCCCCAAAGTGCTGATACACCAGAAGATACAGATGCGAATAATCCAGCCTCAGATGAGCCAACAATACGCACCGTAGATGTAGAACAGTTCTGCTCATGATCTTCATGTAAGATCAATAATTCGTCCAACGCTTTTACCGCAATAGGATTCAATGTATACTTCTCTGTTGGAATCCTAAACATCATTTGCATAATGTTCTCGATATAGTCTAAGGAATTATCTGCATAATTTAGGGGAGTTCCTAAATTCTTACTATGGGCCCAAGCAGCAATTACAGGAAACTTACCCATTAACTTGGTAATCGCGCCATAGACTTGTTCCTCCTTTGTAATATCCACTGTAGCAGGATTAAAAGCTGTCAAAGCAGAGGTTAAAGACGACAGCATTCCCATAGGGTGCGCCTTTTTAGGGAAACCATCAATAATATCTTTCATTTCTTCGTTGAGAAGAGAATGAAATTTAATGTCTTTTTCCCATTGGGCAAATTGCTCTTTTGTTGGCAATTCTCCAAATATGATCAAATAAGCAACTTCAAGAAAACTTGCTTTCTTGGTCAACTCTTCGATGGCATAGCCTCTGTGCCTTAATATTCCTTTCTCTCCATCCAGGAAAGTGATCTTACTCTCGCATGATCCCGTATTCTTAAATCCTGAGTCAATAGTGATGATTCCACCTGTAACAGCCCTTAAAGACTTTATATCAATGGCGACTTCATTTTCTGTTCCCTCAACAATTGGAAATTCATATTCTTGTCCTCTAACAATCAACTTTGCTACTTCTGACATAGGTAATTCTGTATTTAATTTTTAATAATTTTTCACTCTAGCGAAATTACAAAATTACTGCCAATTTTCCTCTTAAATCAGGCTGTTTTATAAAACAAAAAAGCTGAATTTTCATTCAGCTTTTTTACATATATTCTTATAACAATTATCCTACTTTGAAAGCGTTCAATTGAGGATAATAAGCAGTGCTATGCAACTCTTCTTCAATTCTCAACAATTGATTGTACTTGGCCATACGATCACTTCTTGAGGCAGATCCGGTTTTGATCTGACCTGTATTCAAAGCCACGGCAAGATCTGCAATGGTATTGTCTTCGGTCTCACCAGAACGGTGTGACATCACAGATGTATATCCGGCATTGTGAGCCATATTAACCGCTGCTATTGTCTCGGTCAAAGTTCCAATTTGATTTACTTTGATCAGAATCGAGTTTGCAATACCGTTATTGATTCCTTTTGACAAACGTTCAACATTTGTTACAAATAAATCGTCTCCGACCAACTGCACCTTGTCTCCAATTTTATCTGTCAAATATTTCCATCCGTCCCAGTCATTTTCATCCATACCATCCTCAATAGAGATGATAGGGTATTTCGCTGCCAGTTCGGCGATATAATCAGCCTGTTCTTCACTTGTTCTTACAACACCTTTATCTCCTTCGAAAAGTGTATAGTCATACTTTCCGTCTTTATAAAATTCTGCAGCTGCACAATCAAGGGCCAGCATCACATCATCACCTGCTTTATAACCTGCTTTTGAAATAGCACTGATAATGGTATCAAGTGCATCCTCAGTACCGTTAAAGGTAGGGGCAAAACCTCCTTCATCACCTACCGCTGTATTCAGTCCGCGATCGTGCAATAATTTCTTGAGATTGTGGAAAATTTCACTACCCATTTTGATGGCTTCTGTAAAATTCTTTGCTTTTACCGGCATTACCATAAATTCTTGAAACGCAATAGGGGCATCAGAGTGAGATCCTCCATTTACAATATTCATCATGGGTACAGGTAAGGTATTGGCACTAACGCCACCTACATATCTATATAATGGTTGGTTTAATTCATTAGCTGCTGCTTTGGCTGCTGCCAAGGATACTCCCAAAATTGCATTAGCACCCAATTTGGCTTTGTTTGGTGTTCCGTCAAGTTCGATCATGATCTGATCTATGGTATTTTGTTCAAAAACAGAATATCCTATCACTTCTTTAGCAATAATCTCATTCACGTTTTCGACAGCTTTTAAAACACCTTTACCCATATAATCTTTTCCACCATCTCTCAACTCAACAGCTTCATGTTCTCCTGTAGATGCTCCTGAAGGAACTGCTGCTCTACCCAATACACCATTTTCTGTGATCACATCAACCTCTACAGTAGGATTTCCTCTGGAGTCAAATATTTGTCTTGCATGAATGTCTAATATAATGCTCATTTTATTAAAATTTTAATTGTTTTTACTGTTGTAAATTTACGAAATATTAAAGGTTTTTACCTTTTATAATTCATTAAACTACTATATCGTTTTCGGCGAAAAAACTCTTGTTATCTATTACTTTGACTCCTTGATCATGTCGATAAACTGATCAAACAAATAGGCTGAATCATGAGGTCCCGGACTCGCTTCAGGGTGGTATTGTACCGAAAAACAATTTTTATCCTTCACTCTCATACCTGCAAGGGTCTGATCATTTAAATGTTCATGAGTCATTTCTAATTCCTTATGGGATAGCACAGCTTCTTTATCAACCACAAATCCGTGATTTTGAGAGGTGATCTCTCCTTTTCCAGTCAATAAGTTCTTTACGGGATGGTTGATCCCCCTGTGGCCATTGTGCATTTTGTAAGTAGGTATACCATTGGCCAATGCAATAACCTGATGCCCTAAACAAATTCCAAATAAAGGTAAATTACGATCGATGATCTCTTTAGCTACTTTTTGAGCATTTTTTAAAGGACTTGGATCACCAGGACCATTGGATAAGAAATATCCGTTGGGTTCAAAGGAACTCAGATCTTCAAAAGATGCGTCATAAGGGAAAACTTTGACGAAACAATCGCGTTGTGCAAGGTTTCTCAAAATATTCCTTTTGATGCCTATGTCTAGTGCGGCAATTTTATAAGTGGCATTCTCATCTCCAAATGTATAAGGTTCTTTGGTCGACACCTGTGATGCCAGTTCCAGCCCATCCATTGAAGGAACAGCATCGAGTTGCTTTTGCAAAACTTCCAGATCTGTTTCTGTGGATATAATAGCATTCATAGCGCCCTTATCCCGAATATATCTTACCAAGGCTCTGGTATCTACATCAGAAATAGCGACGAAATTCTGTTTTTGAAAATAGTCAAATAAGGATTCCTGGGCGTTCACCCGTGAATAGTCAAAACTAAAATTACGACAAACAAGTCCCGAAATTTTGATCCCTTCAGATTCTTCTTCATCATGATTGATACCATAATTTCCAATGTGGGCATTGGTAGTCACCATCAATTGCCCAAAATAAGAAGGATCTGTAAAAATCTCCTGATATCCGGTTGTTCCGGTATTAAAACAAATCTCTCCAACAGCTGTGCCTTCGATTCCAATGGATTTTCCTTCGAACATGGTTCCATCCTTTAAAATCAAAACTGCCTTTTTTCTATTCAAATTTTTCATTCTTAAAACTAATTTAACTGCCTTTTTTATAAACCATTATATGACTCAAAAATACTGATCAAATCTTTTTCTTTTTTATAATTTAACTTTTTTTGTTTCATTATTTTCTTCATCTCCTGGGCCTGCCCACCAAATATGTCGTCTAAGGCTCCTTTTGACGGCTTAAATTTCTGCAAATTACCCCCAGATAGAACGTAGTAGTCGTCCATGATCACAAGGCGGCTTGGTCCCTTACTCTGATCCGTTACATTTACCTGACCTTCCGCAATTCTTGTTTCATATTTTTTATAAAGAGAAGCCTTAGATCCTGCCTGAAGTGCTTCATAAAATTTTCCGTCAAGTTTATGCAATCGTTTGTTGTCTATTTTT
>CBDULU010000116.1:0-6562 GCA_965368155.1 uncultured Flavobacteriaceae bacterium | reverse complement strand
AATTTATTATTTATATTTGTTAAACCTTAAAATCAAAAATCATGGAAGACCAACCCCAAGTTTCAAGAAAATCAATCATGCTGAATTACGGATTATTATTAGGATTCGTATCAATTATTACAGCTTTAGTCAATTATGTTTTCGGCGATATTTACCAACCTCACTGGTCGCTAATGGTAGCTTCATTGGCGGTTACAACCATCATATTGGTTCTTGGACTTAAAAAAGTAAAAGAAATGAATTCTGGTTTTCTAAGTGTCGGAGAAGCCATTAAAACTGGTTTAGGAATTTCACTAATTTCAGCTTTGATCTATGTCGCATACTTGTTGATCTTTTACAATTTTATAGAACCAGACTTTTTTAAAAATATGACGCAGGTTCAAGAGCAAATGATCCTTGAAAATTATCCTAATTTAACCGATGAACAATTAGAAGGTGCTAAGAAAAATGCAGCCATGTTTGCCAATACAGGTGTTAACCTGACCATAACAATAATCGTGAGTCTTTTCTTTGGTTTAATCATTTCTTTGATCGCTGGTTTGGTTATGAAAAAATCAAAAGAAGACGTCTAAACCATTTTAAATGGATATATCCATAGTTGTTCCTCTTTTAAACGAGGAAGAATCATTACAAGAATTACACGATTGGATTGCAAAAGTCATGCAATCCAATCGTTTTTCATATGAATTACTTTTTATAGATGACGGGAGCGATGACGGATCATGGAATAAGATTGAAGCGCTTTCAAAGACCAATCCTTCAGTAAAGGGTATACGGTTTCAACATAATTACGGAAAATCACAGGCTTTAAACGCTGCCTTTAAAGAGGCCATAGGAGATGTTGTCATCACTATGGATGCGGATTTGCAAGACAGTCCTGATGAGATACCAGAATTGTTTCAAATGATTCATAAAGAGGGCTTTGACCTTGTCTCTGGCTGGAAAAAAAAGCGATATGATTCAAAAATTCGTAAAAATATTCCTTCAAAATTATTCAATGCGGCAGCCCGTAAAACTTCTGGTCTGGAGCTTCATGACTTCAATTGTGGATTAAAAGCTTATAAAAATAAAGTGATTAAAAACGTTGATGTCTATGGGGAAATGCACAGATACATTCCCGTTTTGGCAAAAAATGCCGGATTCCAACATATTGGAGAAAAGGTTGTCATTCATCAAGCAAGAAAATACGGATCTACCAAATTCGGAATGGATCGTTTCATCCATGGGTTTCTTGATCTGATCACCATTAATTTTTTGACAAAATTCGGAAAAAGACCCATGCATCTTTTTGGCCTGTTAGGAACCATTGTTTTTATAATAGGTTTCCTTTCTGCTATCATCATAGGTGTTTCAAAACTTGTAAAACTGTACCAACATGAACCCACTATTTTAATTACAAATAACCCTTGTTTCTATATTGCGCTCACTTGTATGATATTGGGATCACAGCTCTTTTTAGCAGGCTTCTTAGGGGAATTGATTTTAAGGTCAAAAAGAAAATCAAAACGATATTCAATTAGCGACAAAATTAACCTCCAATAACAGAAGGCCAGTTGATCCTTAGGTTATATTGATTCAAATAACATTAAAAAAGCATATTAAAACCTTAACAATGACGGCTTTTACAGGATTTAAAATCATCCCAAAAAGTTTATCTTTGTCCTTTTAAACCCCAATACAAAATGAATACTAGCGAAATCATCAACAAAGCCAAACAATGGATCAAAGCTCCCTTTGATACAGCTACTCAAAATGAAATTCAGGAACTTCTAAAAACTGATTCAAAAGACCTTACCGATAGGTTCTATAAGGACCTTGAATTCGGAACTGGAGGTATGAGAGGTATAATGGGAGCGGGAACCAATAGAATTAATAAATACACTTTGGGGAAAAACACCCAGGGTCTATCCAATTACTTGTTGAAAAGCTTTACGGATAAACAACCTAAAGTGGCTATTGCCTTTGACTGTCGTCATAATAGTCAACTGTTTGCCCAATCAGTAGCCGATGTGTTTTCTGCGAACAATATCATTGTGTATTTATTCGAGGATCTGAGAGCAACTCCAGAACTTTCATATGCAGTTAGAGCCCTAGATTGTGATGCAGGTATCGTATTGACTGCTTCGCACAATCCTCCTGAATATAACGGATACAAGGTGTATTTTAATGATGGAGGGCAGATCATTCCTCCGCAGGATGGAGATATTGTAGATGAAATTAATAAGGTGAAATTTGAAGATATCAAATTCGAGGCAAATACCTCGCTTATCCATATCATTGGCGAGGAGATAGACAAGAAATTTGCCGAAGAAGCAGTGGCCAACTCAACCTCTAAAGACACCAAAAATCGCGATCAATTAAAAATTGTATTTACTTCACTCCATGGTACATCCATTACTATGGTTCCACGAACTTTGGAACTAGCCGGATTTACCGATGTTCATATTGTTGAAGAACAAAGAGAACCAAATGGAGATTTTCCAACCGTAGCATCTCCGAATCCAGAGGAGCCAGCTGCCTTAAAAATGGCAACCGACCTGGCCGATCAAATCGGAGCAGATATCGTAATCGGTACTGATCCTGATTGTGACCGTTTGGGCATCGCTGTAAGAGACCTTGACAATAAACTTGTCTTGCTCAACGGGAACCAAACCTTTGTTATTTTAGTAAACGCACTCCTAAAAAAATGGCAGGAAGAAGGAAGAATTGATGGAAAACAATTTGTCGGTTCCACCATCGTTTCTACCCCTATGATCAACGAATTGGCTAGTAGCTATGGCGTAAAGACAAAAGTTGGTCTCACCGGATTTAAGTGGATCGCAAAAATGATCAGAGAAGCTGAAGGTACAGAAGAATTTATCGGAGGTGGAGAAGAAAGCTTTGGTTTTATGGTTGGTGATTTTGTAAGAGATAAAGACGCCGTATCAAGTACACTTCTTGCCTGTGAAATTGCAGCGCAGGCTAAAAATAACGGCACTTCTGTTTATGCTGAATTATTGGAACTTTACGCTGCACATGGTTTTTATAAAGAGCACTTGATCTCAGTAGTAAAAAAGGGTGTGGAAGGAGCTCGCGAGATAGAGCAAATGATGGTTGACATGAGAAACTCTCCGGTTACAGAAATCCATGGAGAAAAAGTGAATTTCCTGTTTGATTACCAAACCTCAGTTTGTAAAAACCTGATCACTGGTGAAGAAACAGTAATTGATCTTCCAAAATCCAACGTCCTGATCTACCAAACGGCAGAAGGAACCCGAATGGCAGCAAGACCAAGTGGAACGGAACCTAAAATTAAATTTTATTTTAGTGTAAATACCGAATTGAAAGACACAAAAGATGCTCAACAGGTAGAAGCTGAACTAGATCAAAAGATCCAGAGTATCATTAAAGAATTTAAGCTGAATTAGAGCGCTGGATCACCAAAAATAATTGATGAAATACTTTAAGCAAATTCTGATGTATGCCAAACCCTATAAAGGGTATGGTGTTTTAAATATCATCAGCAATATTTTTTATGCCTTATTTGGAACATTGGCTTTTGTATCATTGATGCCAATGCTAAAGGTTTTGTTCAAAAGTTCTGCGCCTGTAAATACTGAACCTGTTTATTCGGGAATTTCACAGCTTGGTGATTATATAGAAAATTATATCAACTATTTTATAACTCAAAAAGTAAATAGCGAAGGGGAGTCGCAGGCTCTGTTATTTATGATCATCATCATCATTGCAACGTTTTTGCTAAAAAATATCTTTGGTTATTTGGCCATGTTCTTTATTACGTTTTTGCGAAACGGTGTTCTAAAGGATTTGAGAAATGATTTATATGAAAAGACTGTAGATCTGCCCTTATCCTATTTTTCTGAAAAAAGAAAGGGTGATCTAATTGCCCGAATTTCAACAGATGTATTGGAAATTCAGCATTCCTTTTTATCAATCTTAGAATTGATCGTTAGAGAACCCCTGACGATCATATTTACCATTATCGCCATGTTGGCCCTAAGTCCGCAACTAACATTATTTGTATTTATTTTTATTCCTGTATCGGGATATATCATTTCACTGGTTGGTAAATCTTTGAAAAAAAAATCAGACAGCGTTCAAAAAGAACAAGGTTATTTTTTATCGATACTAGAAGAAACACTGGGCGGCTTAAGGGTCATAAAAGGATTCAATGCTGAAGGTTATTTTAACTCAAAATTTCACGATTCCACATCAAGATTCTATCATTTTTCAAACTCGCTTTTGAACAGGCAAAATCTTGCTTCTCCTATGAGTGAGTTTTTAGGTATCGGTGTTATCGCTATTTTACTGTGGTATGGCGGCTCATTGGTTCTGGTTGAAAAAACATTGGCCCCTGATGCATTTATAGTTTTTATGGGATTAGCCTATAACATTCTTACTCCGGCAAAAGCCATCTCTAAAGCCGTTTATGGCGTTAAAAAAGGTGATGCTGCCGCAGAACGTGTCTTAGAAATTTTAAATACGGTGTCTCCTTTAAAAGACAAAGCCAACGCTATTGTAAAAGATGGTTTCAATTCGAGTATTTCTATTGAAAACATTTCCTTTAAATATGAAGATGACTACGTGCTCAAAGATTTTTCTTTAGAGATCCCAAAAGGGAAAACAGTTGCATTTGTTGGTCAGTCCGGTAGCGGGAAATCAACCATTGCGAATTTGATTACCCGATTTTATGACGTAAATGAAGGAAGCATTAAAATTGATGGAACAGACATTCGGGACATTACTAAAAAGTCTTTAAGAGGCCTTCAGGGACTAGTCTCGCAAGATTCAATTTTGTTCAATGACACGATCAAGAACAATATCCTTTTAGGAGTTACGGACAAATCAGATGAAGAGATTGTATCCGCTGCTACGATTGCTAATGCACACGAATTTATAAAGGACCTGCCGAAAGCATACGATATGAACATCGGTGACAGCGGTAATAAATTATCCGGCGGACAGAAACAGCGGTTAAGTATCGCCCGTGCTGTTCTTAAGAATCCTCCGATCATGATACTGGATGAAGCAACTTCTGCCCTTGATACCGAGTCTGAACGATTGGTGCAGGATGCCATAGAAAAAATGATGAAAAACAGAACCTCTATTGTTATTGCCCATAGATTATCCACTATTCAAAATGCTGACCTTATCGTTGTCTTGCAAAAAGGAAAGATCGTGGAACAGGGGAAAAATGAAGATCTGTTAAAAAAGAAAGGCGTCTATTATAATCTGGTCAAAATGCAATCATTGAGCTCGTGAAATTAAATCTTCACCTACTTTAATTTTCAGAACAATCATATATGAAATCAGAAAAGAATATTATCGAAAGCCTCACATGGCGTTATGCCTGCAAGAAGTTTGATGCGAATAGAAAATTAAATAAGGATCAAATAGATGTTTTATCTATGGCATTTAACCTGACGGCTACCTCCTTCGGGCTTCAACCTTTAAAAATGCTGATCGTTAAAAATGACGCGCTTAAGGAAGCATTACTTCCTCATGCTTATTTTCAGCCTCAAATCACGACCTGTTCTCATTTGCTTATTCTCTGCATCGATACTGCTTTTGATGAGAATTCGATCGATGCCTATTTCGATCTGGAAAAGGACATTCGGGGCACCTCGGAAGAGATTGTTGGAAAATTCAGAAATCAGTTAAAAACAATCTATAAAAAAAAGGATCGACAGCAGATTGATACTTCAGCCATCTATCAGGCCTATATCTCTATAGGAACTCTTATGACAGTCTGCGCTGAACAACAGATTGATTCTTGCCCAATGGAAGGATTCAACCCGGTGAAGTTTGACGAGATCCTGGAGCTTGGAAAAAAGAACCTTAGATCGGTATTGTTACTTCCTGTGGGGTATAGAGCTGAAGACGACATCATGAGTTCTATGAAAAAAGTAAGAAAACCTTTGGACCAAGTAATCATCGAAATAGATTAACACCTTCATTTGACATTCAATTAGAAACATAAAGACCATGGAAAATACAGTTGTAAGAAATCAGGAACCACACATTTTATGGAATCATTTCGCCGACATCAATGCCATACCTCGGGCCTCTAAAAAAGAAGATCGAATCGTGGAATTCATGGTTACCTTTGGAAAAAATCTGGGTCTGGAAACCATTGTTGATCCGGTAGGAAATGTGATCATCCGCAAGTCAGCTTCAGCCGGCATGGAGAATAGAAAAACAGTGGTGTTGCAATCGCACCTTGATATGGTTCATCAGAAAAATTCAGATACTGAATTTGACTTCGACAATGAAGGAATTAAAATGTATGTAGATGGAGATTGGGTAAAAGCTAAAGGCACTACTTTGGGAGCAGACAATGGCCTTGGTGTTGCAGCAATTATGAGTGTATTGTCTTCTGACAATATCATTCATCCTCCTCTTGAAGCTTTGTTTACTATTGATGAGGAAACCGGAATGACCGGTGCTCAAGGCTTACAAGCGGGATATCTAAACGGAGAAATTCTACTTAATCTGGATACCGAAGAAGATGACGAAATTGATATAGGCTGTGCCGGAGGTATTGACATTACTGCAATCAAAA
>CBDULU010000115.1:0-6569 GCA_965368155.1 uncultured Flavobacteriaceae bacterium | reverse complement strand
TAAAACCAATCATACCGTTATGGAGATGGAAATTATCAGACCTACCTGGAAACGCAATATTTCCATGAAGGGCTGGGGCAGAGGACTTGACTTTTCCATGACCTATATCACTGCGCCGGCCAAAGATAAAGGGCAGGTGTTTATGAAAAGGAAAACTGAAATGTGGAACTGGATGCCTTCTATTAGCAGGATGATCAAAATACCCGCCTCCATGATGTCTCAAGGTTGGATGGGTTCAGATTATACCAACGACGATATTTTAAAAGAAAGCTCGATGGTAGTAGATTATGATCATAAGTTGGATAAGGAAGAATCAGTTGAAGGGTTTGACTGCTATAAAATTGAGATGCTGCCTAAGGCAGAGGCAGCAGTCATTTGGGCCAAAGTATATAAATGGATCACTAAAGACGAGTTTATCCAAATCAAATCAGAGTATTACGATGAAGACAATGAACTGGTAAAAAGTGATTTTGGATATGATTTTAAGAAAATGGATGGTAGACTGATACCATCACGAATAGAGATCGTTCCGGCAAATGAGGAAGGAAAAAAGACGGTTTTATACATCAAAGAAGTTCAATTTGATATTGATCTTCCGGAGTCATATTTCTCACAGCAAAATATGAAACGTATAAGATAGGCGCTAAAAGTATTGTAATGAAGAATATATTAAAGATAGCCTGGCGGAATATTTGGCGGAACAAACGCCGGACCTTGATCACCATAGCTTCTATCATGTTTGCCTTGTTTTTTGCCATTATTATGCGAGGTTTTGGCAGAGGCTCGTATGAGAAAATGAAGGAGAATGCTGTAAAATCTTATTCCGGGTATATTCAAATACATAAAAATGGTTATTGGGATGATAAGAATATCAACAATATTTTTTCCCTGGACGAAAATGTCATTCGCAAGCTTGAATCAGATGAAAGGTTGAACGTTGTTATCCCAAGACTTGAATCATTCGCTCTGGCCTCATCAGGAGAATCTACAAAAGGGGTTGCGGTGATGGGAATTTCTCCCGAAAAGGAGGACCGGATGACAAAGATCAAATCTTATCTTAAAGAGGGTGAATTTATACAATCAGATGATGAATCTGTTATGATCGCATCCGGATTGGCTAAGTTTTTAAAGGTAAAAGTAAATGACACGCTGGTTCTATTTTCATCCGGATACCATGGAACTACTGCTGCCGCTTTATATCCCGTCAAGGGGATTTTAAAACTTCCAACGCCTGAAATGGATAGAAGCACGATTTACCTTCCCCTCAAAGAAGCTCAAAATTTCTTTTCGACAGGAAATCAGTTAACTGCTTTGGTTTTTGATTTAAATGACATCAAAGATGTTGGGGATGTTGAGAAAGTGATCACTTCAAGCATTGACCTAGATGAATATGAAGTGATGGACTGGACAGTCATGAATAAGGAACTTTTGCAAATGATCGAAACAGATAATGCAGGGGGAGTGATCATGATTTCAATACTGTATCTGGTTATTGCCTTTGGGATTTTTGGAACCGTTCTGATGATGACCAATGAAAGAATGAGAGAGTTTTCTGTTATGATCTCTGTGGGTATGCAAAAGAGCAAATTGGCGCTGGTCATTATAGTTGAACTCATTTTTCTTACGTCGATTGCAGTTCTTGCAGGCATAGCGATAAGTTTGCCTGTGATGTTCTATTTCTATTATAATCCAATCGAATTTACGGGTGATGCGGTGCAAGCAATGAAAGATTTCAATTTTGAGCCTGTGATGCCAATGAGCATGGATATTCAAATTTTTGTTTTTCAAGGAATAGCCATATCCATATTAATGCTGATTGCCATGTCATACCCAACCATAAAAATTATGAACTTACAAGTTGCCAAAGGATTAAGATCTTAAAAAGATGATGTTAATAAAAATAGCCTGGAGGAATATTTGGAGAAGTAAAATGCGAAGTGCGGTGGTAATTTTTGCCATTGCATCTGGTTTGGTTGGCGGTTTGTTTTCTTCTGCTTGGATGAACGGAATGGCGGTTCAAAGAGTGCAAAGTACTTTTGCCTTGGAGACGGCTCATATTCAGTTCCATCACCCTGAATTTTCTGATAATTTTGACATTAAGAAAACCATTAAATCGACTAAAACCAAGTTAAAAGAAATTGCTGAAACAGAGGGCGTAAAGGCTGTGACCAGCAGGTTTAAAACCTCTGCTATGGCGGCAACAGCCAATAAGAATATGGGTGTAACGCTAGTTGGTGTGAGAACGGAAGGCGAGAAAGAAGTTTTTGACTTATATAAAAAAATTGATACATCTTCTGGTAGTTTTTTCGAGACCAGCAGGAAAAATAGTATCGTGATCTCGAAGGCTTTGGCCAAAGAATTAAAGGTCAAGCTGAAGTCAAAAATTGTGTTGACCTTTCAAGACTATAATGGTGAAATTACGGGTGCTGCTTTTAAGGTGGTGGGTATTTTTAAAACGGATAACAGTACCTGGGATAAAATGCATGTGTTTGTTCAAGCAGATGATCTTGCCAGGGTTCTTGAAATACCTGATGATGAATCACATGAAATAGATATCCTGTTGGAGGATTATACACAGGCTTCCATGATATCGGATCAAATGCAGAAACAATATGGCGATATACTAAGTGAAGATTGGTCCGAAATTCAACCATATATCAGCTTTCTTACCGAATATATGAATATCATGATGGGTGTATTTATGTTGATTATTCTGAGCGCGCTGGGATTTGGAATTGTAAATACCATGCTTATGGTCATTTTAGAAAGAACCAGAGAACTTGGTATGTTAATGGCCATTGGAATGACAAAACGGAGAGTTTTTATGATGATCATGTTAGAAACTCTTTTTCTGGCTCTTGTCGGCGCTTTCATCGGAGAAGTATTGAGTATGTTGCTTATTCATTATTATGGAATTACCGGAATTGATATTTCTTCCATGGCTGAAGGAATGGAATCTGTGGGTTATAGTGCCATCACTTTTCCTGTACTCGAAGCTTACAGATATGCCCAAATTACTTTGATGGTTGTCTTCATTGGAATACTGGCGTCAATTTATCCTGCTATTAAGGGTTTGAAGTTAGACCCTGCAGAAGCCATCCGAACAGTTTAAAGGAAAATGATCATTGTAGAAATATAGCATTAATGACATATTATGAGCGTAATCAAAATAAAGAATCTCACCAAGACTTATCATGAAACAGAAGTTCCTGTTCATGCGGTCAATGGTATTAATTTAGAGTTTGAGCAAGGAGAGTTTGCGGCTATCGTTGGACCTTCAGGATGTGGAAAAACCACTTTAATGAATATGATTGGAGGCTTGGAAAAACCAACATCAGGCAGTGTTATTGTGGATGGCAGTGACATGTCTGAACTCTCTTCGAATGCCTTGATCGATTTTAGATTAAAAAATATCGGATTTGTGTTTCAGGCCTATAATTTAATACCTGTTCTAAAAGCAAGGGAAAATGTTGAATTTATCATGCAATTGCAAAACTGGGATAAGAAACAAATGATAGAACGCTCAACATCTCTTTTACAATCTGTTGGATTGGGTGAGAAGTTAGACAGCAGGCCAAATCAAATGTCTGGAGGCGAACAACAAAGAGTAGCTGTTGCCAGAGCACTGGCCTCTAAACCACAATTTATTTTGGCAGACGAACCTACTGCGAATCTTGATTCTCACGCCACCACTCAATTGTTAGATATCATGAAAAAATTGAACGAAGAAGAAAACATGACATTTATTTTCGCTACTCATGATAAACGAGTCATGGATAAGGCCCTAAGAGTCATTACTATTGAAGACGGAAAAGTGATTTCAGATATATCAAAAAATAATTGATCATGGTCAAGTCTGAAAAACTGACAAACTAAACAAATGTTCAAAGGTTCATTCGCTATATTGATTTTCATCCTATTGTCATCAATGACCTATGGGCAAGAAAATTGGATGCTAAAAGGATACTTAAAAGGCCTGGCATCGGCACAAACAGTAGATGATGGTGAATGGTTAATGGAAGGTACCATTCATAACCGCTTGGATTTTAACTGGTACATAAGCGATCATTTTACCCTGACCGCAGGATTAAGAAATAGAATAATTGCAGGCAATACGGTGTCTCAGATACCTAATTATAGTCAATTCATTGGTCGGGATAATGGTTACTTTGATTTATCATGGGTATGGGCTGACCAAAATGATTGGATCGGGATATCACAGTTTGACCGATTGATGCTCGACTATACTACAGGAAATCTTCAAATAATTGCGGGACGCCAGAGAATTAATTGGGGGCAGACTTTTGTATGGAACCCTAACGATCTTTTTAATACCTATTCGTATTTCGATTTTGATTATGAAGAAAAACCTGGTACTGATGCATTAAGGGTTCAATATTATGTCGGAGAATCGAGTAAAATAGAATTGTCCACATCTCTTGATGCAGCCAGTAAAATTACCTCGTCTTTCTTATACCGTTTTAATACTAAAGGCTATGATATACAATTTTTAGGGGGTATATACACAGAAACTGATTATATAGTTGGAGGCGGATTTTCAGGGAGCATAGCCGGAGGAGGCTTTAGTGGTGAATTCACATATTTTCACCCCATGGAAGATACAGATGATGCGGGAAGTGCCACAGCTACGATACATTATGATTATACGTTTAGCAACTCTTTGAACCTTCAGTTTGAAACCCTTTATAATGGATTTGGAGCAGATGATATGACAGGTGGGCTTGAGGATGTAATTTTTCAGGATCTGAATCCGAAGAATTTATTTCCCACTAAATTGGCTTTTTTCACCAGTGGGGGATATGACCTTAGTCCGCTTTGGAGAATTATGCTGGCCGGAATGTACGGCCCCGCAGGAAATTTTATGTATGTTGGCCCAACAATCAATTACATCATGTCAAATAACATGGAATTGGCTGGCTTTGGCCAATATTATTATATGGATGAAATTCAGGACGCTTTGGGAAATCCTTTGGTAAATAGTGGGTTCGCTGCTTTTATAAGATATAAATGGTCTTTTTAAATGGTTTTTTCTGACTTTCGGATATAAAACATTGGGAGGATTCAGTGTAAACTACTGATATCTAGGCATGAAATTTGCATCTTATTTATTTTTAGTAAATTTAATTATTCGAAATATATCGAATATGATTAAAAAAGTAACTTTTATCCAGGATGATACGGATAAACTTCATTTTAATATTCTTAAAGACAGGGTTAATCAAGAATTATTGAAACTGCCAGAGAGTAGGAAGATGTACGCCAAAATAAGGGCGATTATTTTTCCTGTTCTTTACATAATGCTATACCTCCTTTCAACAAAATTTTATACTAATCAAATCGTATTCTATGCTATTTACGGATTCATGGGAATGACTACAGTATTGGTCTTTCTTAACATGGTGCATGAAGCCGTTCATGATAATATTTTTAAGACAAGAAAGTATAATAGAATATTATTGTATTTTTTTGACCTGATTGGCTCTAATAGTTATATATGGAAAAAGAGGCATATGCGTTTGCATCATGGATATCAAAATATAGCCGGGTGGGATTCTGATATTGAGCAAGCAAATTTGTTTAGGATATACCCTCATGATCAGAAAAAAAAAATTCATTCTGTTCAGCACTTTTTGATCTTTTTGTTTTATCCACTTTATTTGGTAAACTGGGTTTTTGTAAGAGATTTTAAAGATTTTTTTAGTAAAGGGCAACTAATTCAAAAAGTTGTTAAGATTCCATTCGTCGAGTACATTAAACTTTTTGGTTTTAAACTATTCTTTATTTTTTATACTGTGATTGTACCTGTATTAAACGGTATGTCTGTTATCAGTGCTATTGGAGCCATGCTGATCATGATTGTCGTAGCAGGAATTTTTGCTTTGCTGATACTCTTAACGCCCCACGCCAACATTACCAATGAATTCCCCCTGCCAGATGCTCAGGGAAGGTTGTCTGACAGTTGGCTCAGACATCAATTCAATACAACAAATGATGTGAAAATAAATAAATGGTTAAGTAACAATGTCTTGGGCAATTTCAATTTTCATTTGATTCATCATCTTTTTCCTCGCGTTAGTTCTGTATTTGCTCCGGAGTTATCAGAGATCCTGGAAAATTATGCAAATGAGAACAATCTGGGGTATAGATCTTATACCTTAAAAGAAGCCTTGATGTATCATTATCAACTTATAAAAAACAATGCTTCTGACATAGAATTAACTCATGAAAATGAAGTCTCCAGGCAGCCAGAATAGAAAAATGAAGTCATTCCAATTCAAATTTACGGACCTTCACTGTCACCCAAATCTAAAAACATTTGGTCATTCATTTTCTCGTAAGTCTGGTAAAATAAATCATAGATCTGACCTTTGGTATGCCAATCCTCCGACATGGATTACAAAAGCTTTTAATGCGTTAACCGGAATGACCAAGTTTAGCCAGGCAGATTTTACTACCATGTCAAAGGCAAATATAAAGATCGCTTTTGTTTCGCTTTATCCTTTTGAAAAGGGATTTTTTATCAATGATAAAATCTATAATGTCATTTC
>CBDULU010000114.1:0-6590 GCA_965368155.1 uncultured Flavobacteriaceae bacterium | reverse complement strand
TTCCTTCCATTTCAACCGTACATAGAATTTTGATGGCTTCTTCATTCAAAAATTGAATATCAATGTCAATTCCATCAAGTGGGAGAGGATGACACATAGGAATTAGATCAGCAGTTTTTTTTACGGCCTGCACACCTGCTATGATGGCTGTTTGAAAGACAGGACCTTTTTTGGTATGAATTTCAGTGCCGTTCAACAAGTTGACAATCTCTTTGCCCAAAAACATGTTTGCCCTGGCCACAGCCCTTCTTTTGGTAATCTTTTTGTCAATAACATTCACCATTTTTGGTTTGTTATCTTTATCGATATGTGAAAATTTATTCAAAGCAAAGTGTTTAATATCTATATTGAATCAGTGGAAAAACGTCTCCTTTTTTAAACTCGGTCCTATCAGATGGCAATTCCAAAAAGGCGTCATTTTTTGCTAAATTTGCCAAATCACCTGAGCCATTTCCTGCATCGGGAAAAGCTAAAATTCTTCCTTCTTTATTGATGATCTTTACTTGCAAAAAATAGGTCAATTCTGGTTTAAACAGGAAATCTTCGCCTAAAACAGCAAAGCTAGGATTCTCAAAACTTAAGCTAAGGCTCTTTTGCAGCCATGGCACAAAGTATTTAAGACAACTCACAAATGTTGATACCGGATTTCCCGGATAGGCAAAAATCGTTGTTTGTTCTTTTTTTCCAAACCAGAAAGGTTTTCCGGGCCTTTGACGAACCTTGTGAAAATGCTTGACAACTCCTAATTCTTTGAGTATTTCTGGTAAAAAATCAAATTTACCTTTGCTGACTGCACCGCTGAACATAAGCACGTCATATTTTTCTAAAAGTGATTCGATTTTTTTTCTAAGTTCTTCTTTACTGTCACTAATATGAAATAAATCAGGCTTGATCTCAAACCTTTTTAAAAGTGAATACAATGTATGAACATTGCTTTTTCTAATCTGATAAGGCGTGGGAATTTGATCAACTTCAACAAGTTCATCCCCGGTTGACACAATGGCTACTTTTGGCAAGACAGATACAAGAACCCTTGACTTTCCGACTGTAGCCAAAACTCCTATTTCTGCTGAAGAAATTTTTGTGTTTTCAGGGATTAGGAGCTCATTTTGTTTGCGATCTAATCCTTTCTTATGGATATTTTGGAAGTACTGGATCTTATCTAAATGAACATGAGCTGTACCTTCTTCAATACTGATCAATTCATAAGGTATGATGGCATCTGTACCTATGGGCAATATGGCACCGGTCATGGCTTCTATACAATGATCATCACTATCAAGAACCAGCTGTTCACTTCCTGCAGCCTGTATATTTTCAATTTTGAAATCTCTCCTTCCCGATTCAAAAATTGAAGTTTTTATGGCAATACCATCCATGCTCACACGGTTAAAAGGGGGCATTTCTCTGTCAGAAGTAATATTTTCTCTCAATACCCTTCCAAGGGATTCCTTGAAGTCTATGTCCTCCAAGCCAAATGACTCCGTTTCGCCGATAACTATGCGCAAGGCGTCGTCAACATCTATTAATGTTTCTTTTTTATTCATATACTCATTAGCCACCTATGGTAGACATACTTTCGGAAACTGAATTGCTTCCTCTATTGGCTTCAGCAATAAAACCATTTTTTGGTTTCTTGTGTACCGTAGATATAAATAATTGTTTTAGTTCTTCATCGCTGGCACCATTCCTGATAAATTCTTTTATGTTGAACACACCATCATCGAATAGGCAATTCTTGAATAGCCCTGTAGCAGTGATTCGGATCCTGTTGCAGTCTGTACAAATTGTTCTGGTAAACGCAGGAATGATCCCGAAAGATCCTTTATAGTCTTTGATTTTAAAATTTTTTGAAGTTGAAGATTTATTTGAAACCAGATTTTCTACTTCTTTATAATGTGAACGGATCGTTTCTATGATCTTATTGTAATTCCATACCTGTTTAACTTCTCGAATTCCCTTACCGTTAAATGGCATTTCCTCAATAAACCTTACAGAGACATTGTCTTTTTTGGTCAATTCTATAAAATCAATGATCTCATTTGTATTGACTCCGGATTGAATCACCACATTAAGTTTTAGTTTGAGCTTACTTTTTAAAAGATCATGATAGGTTTGCATGACTTGCGGGAACACATCTCTTCTTGTAATTTCAAAAAACTTTTCTCTGTTAAGACTGTCAATACTAAGATTCACTGCATTGATCTTCATTTTTTCAAGACCGTCTATATGCTTAGAGATCAGGGCGCCATTAGTGGTAATATTAATTTCCTTAAGTTTCTTATTGAATGACAAGGACTCCAGAAAATTCACAAAATCCTTCCTTACAAAAGGCTCTCCACCTGTAAGTCTTACTTTATCTACGCCCAATTCACTTAAAACCCGGGTAATTCTATACATTTCTTTATAAGTGAGTAATTCTTGCCTTTTGACTATGTCAATTCCATGAGCAGGCATGCAATACTGGCAGCGTAGGTTACATCTGTCTGTTACCGCTAAGCGCAGGTAAGTGATTTGACGGCCGTATTTATCTATTAATTGATTCATGGAATTTTATGGCAAAATGGATGCTAAATGTACGAAATTGGCGAAACAAAATATTTTGTTTTGCAGATTAAGTGTCGATGATGATTTTCATCAATGAGGAAGTTTATGTTTTACAGCATGATAAAGGAAGGTGCCAATATGTGCCCCTAAAAGAACAACAAGAATCGAAATCACACCTTTTCCAACAAGAATATACATTGGCCCGGGACATGATCCTCCAAGAGCCCATCCAAGTCCGAATATAATCCCCCCGATTAAATTTCTGGGGATACCTTTTTTCTTTGGTTCAATAACAATAGGTTGTCCGTAAAGCGTTTTAAGCGTTTCATTTTTGAACAAATACATTAATATGACACCTATCGCTACGGCAGATCCAATAACGCCATACATATGAAATGACTGTAATTTGAACATTTCGTAAATCCTAAACCAGGAGATCACTTCAGCCTTACTTAACGTAATTCCAAATAAAATGCCTACTAGTAAATACTTGATATATTTCATCTTCAGTCTTGTTTAAAATATATAGGGTAAAATAAGCCAGGTCATGATCAAACCTCCAATAAAAAATCCTCCCACAGCGATAAATGACTCAATCGATAAACTACTCAGACCAACAATACCATGCCCTGAGGTACATCCTCCGGCATATCTTGAGCCAAACCCGACTAATACGCCGGCAATAAGTAAAATTAAAAATCCTTTGACCGAAAGCATTGCTTCAACACTAAAAATTTCGTCAGGTAAGTAACTTGAACCTCCATTTTGAATGCCTATTTCAGCTAGATCTTTCACTGTTGCGGTACTAATAGCCACTGTATCATCTGGGGTTAGCCATTGATCAGAAATAAACCCTCCTACGATCAAGCCAACCACAAAAACCAGGTTCCATTTGTTTTTCTTCCAATCGAATTTGAAAAAATCAACAAATTTCCCTGCACCTCCCATGGCACAAACAGTCTCTAAGTTAGAGGATACTCCAAATTTCTTTCCAAAGAAAAACATCAGGAACATACAAAATGCGATGATAGGTCCTGCTACATACCAGGGCCATGGTTGTAAAATAAAATCCATATTGAGATAAGCTTAATTAGTAAAAATAAATTATTAACGACCGAACCAGGTAACTTTTGTTACATATCAAAAATCAAGAACCTCGATCTTGTTTCTATATAATTTGATCCTTCCTTCATTTTCAAGCTGTTTTAATAGACGAGAAACAACTACCCGAGAAGTGTTTAGGTCTACGGCAATTTCCTGATGGGTAGTATGCAATTCAGTACTTCTCATGATCTGTACCTTATCTACCAGGTATTTGAACAATCGCTCATCCATTTTTAGAAAGGCCAGCGTGTCAATGGCCTCCAGCATTTCGTTTAGTCGAATGTCATAGCTATCAATCACAAAACTTCTCCAAGAGGCGTATTTAATCATCCACTCTTCCAATTTTTCTACTGGGATAAAGATCAGTTCAGAGTCTTTTTCGGCAATTCCCCTGACTTTGCTTTTATGACTTTGAATGCCGCTGCCAAATGTTATGGTACAGGTGTCTCCTCTCTCTAAAAAATAGAGTACAATTTCGTCTCCTTTTTTCGTTTCGCGACTTATTTTGATTGCCCCTGTCAGGATAAGGGGAATATGATGAAAGGTGTCTCCAATATCAAGCAATAATTCGTTTTCCTTCACTTTCTTATAAGTGCCTACTTTGGCTATTTCATCAAGCAGTTCTTTTTCGAAAACGACATTATAATATTCCTCGAGTTTTTCTCTGATCATTTTTTCAATTATTTAGGTTACAATTTATGAAATATCTGCAAGTTGGTCCTCAATATAATTCAAAATAATTTTAGTGGCACCTAGATGGTTTTTGATATAGGTCAATGTAATTTTCCCAAGTTCATTCCTGTATTTCTCATTTTCGATCAATTTGTTCAAATGATCGTTAAGATCAGTCTGGTCATTGGCTACAAGACAACCCTTAAGTTCGACCAATTCCTTAGCCTCCTCAAATTTGTCATAGATGGGCCCGATAACCAATGGTATACCAAAAACGGCCGGTTCAAGCACGTTATGAACGCCTTCCTTATCATATCCTCCACCAATATATGCGATGTCTGCATAGCTGTATATCCTGGTTAGCATCCCAACAGTGTCAGCGATAAAAACCTTGGCCTCATGCATTAAGGAACCTTCCGAATACAACGAAACGGGGCAATTGATAGCGTTTTTAAGTTTAAGGATCTCTTTAGGATTCATATTGTGAGGCGCAATAATATATCTAAGATCTTTGTCCAAATTTTGATTGATGAATTTTACTAGTTTGGCTTCATCACTTGGCCATGTACTGCCTGCGACCAAAACGATTTGATCTTTAACAAAGTCTTTGAGAAAATCGAGAGAATTATTTTGTTCGAGTATGCTGGCAACCCTGTCAAATCGGGTATCTCCGCTAATGGTCACATTGTTGAATCCAATTCTTTTCAAGAGATTTTTGGAACTGTCATTTTGAACAAAAAAATGAGAAAATGCTTCCAATGAATTTTTCATCCAATTACCATAAGGCTTGAAAAAGAGCTGATCATCTCTAAAAATACCAGAAACAAGAATTGTCTGGATCGATTTCTCCTTCAAAACACTCAGTATATTCGGCCAAAACTCATACTTGACAAAAATGGCCATATTTGGATTTGCCAGTTCTATAAATTTTCTTGCATTTGATTTGGTATCTATGGGGAGATATACCACTACATCAACTCCCTTATAATCTTTCCTTACTTCATATCCTGAAGGAGAATAAAATGAAAGAATGATCTTATAATGAGGTCTTGACAAGCGGATTGCCTCAAGTATGGGTCTTCCTTGTTCAAACTCACCCAAGGAGGCGCAATGCATCCATATTGATTTTTCATTAGGCTCAATAGCAGCTATCAATTTTGCAAAAGTTTCTTTTCTTCCTTTTACAAAGAGGGCTAATTTTGGGTTAAAAATGGCGAGTAATCGGACAACGATTCCAAGAAGCGATATAGCAAAATTATACAGGTATTTCATTTGTCGGCTAATTTAAAAATTTAGAGGTAGAGCGCGCAAAATATTTGTATTTTTGTCATGCTTTATAGTGAAATAAGAATCAAAATTGACTAAAATGAAGAAAATCCAAATGGTTGACCTGCAAAGTCAATACCAGAAAATCCAACCAGAAATCGATAAGGCCATAAATGAAGTAGTTGCTTCAGCAGCTTTTATAAACGGTCCTGAAGTTAGGAAATTTCAATCTGAGCTTGAAGACTATCTGAATGTTAAACACGTCATTCCATGTGCCAATGGTACTGATGCCTTGCAAATTGCCATGATGGGTCTGGGTTTGGAACAAGGGGATGAGGTCATCACAGCTGATTTTACCTTTGCGGCCACCGTTGAGGTAATCGCTTTACTTAAGCTGACACCTGTTTTAGTAGACGTAGATCCAAGTTCTTTTAATATAGATCTGAAGGCCCTTGAGAAGGCCATTACGCCAAAAACAAAAGCCATAGTACCTGTGCACTTATTCGGTCAATGCGCCAATATGGAAGCCATTTTAAAAATTGCCGAAAAGCACAATTTGTATGTGATCGAAGATACAGCTCAAGCCATAGGTGCTGATTATTCATTTAGCGATGGCTCAACTTCCTTTTTTCCTTCCAAAAATTTAGGATGCTACGGAGACGGTGGTGCGATATTCACGAATGATGATGACCTGGCGCACATTATAAGAGGAATGGTAAATCACGGTATGTACAAAAGGTATTACCATGACGTTGTTGGGGTAAATTAAAGGTTAGACAGCATTCAGGCAGCTGTTTTAAGGTTAAAATTGCCTCATTTAAATGATTATTGTACAGCCAGAAGAAACGCAGCTCGTTATTATAATAATGGGTTTAAAAGCAATCCTCATATCATTACTCCAGTTACCGAAAAGTGTGGTGAGATCTGCGACACCTGTAACTGTCATGTATTTCATCAGTATACGTTGAAAATAACAAATGGTAAAAGAGATGCACTTCATC
>CBDULU010000113.1:0-6714 GCA_965368155.1 uncultured Flavobacteriaceae bacterium | reverse complement strand
GTTAACCATTGAAGATAAATGGAAACGACTTTATGAGGGATAATCATATACCCTAGCGAGGGTACTATTTCTGATAAGCCACCAACATGGAAACAGCAGGAACCTCCACCTCACCCTTGACAACAACACCTTTATCAAGTGAAAATTGATCGCCCATTACAGCAAGTTGCCAATCTCCTTCCAAACTATATTGAACTGCTTGCTCCTGGGCATTATAGATCACTAAAATGTTTTTCCAATGATCACCATTAGCATGACCACTGATCTGATACGAAATCAATCCGTCTTCTATCCTTTTAAAAGCAAGGTGTTTTATTACTTCTTCCCCTGAGGCCATTCTAAATGCCGGATGGGCTTTTCGCAAGGCGATCAGGTTTTTGTAATAGTCAACTACCCCCTTGTTCTTCACTTTCCAGTTCCAGTCAATTTGATTGATCGAGTCTGGTAAGTTGTATGAATTGTGTTCTTCATTTTTAGTCCTTAACATTTCGGACCCCGCATGAAGAAATGACACACCTTGAGATGTCAACACTATAGCGTTGGCCAATTTATCCATGGCTATAAGCGTTTCCCGATCAGTGCCAGGCTTGGATACCTCCAATTTATCAATTAAGGTATGATTATCATGGCAGGACACATATGATATGGCCTGCCAAGGGTTGTTGGCCCAGGCTTCGTTTGAATAGTTTATTTGAGAATAATCAACCTGTGGATGGTCAATGGACCCAACAATACCAAATTTGACCGATTCCTCGGTATTTTCAGCCCCGCTAACAAATCCAGTGCTACTGTCTTCAAATACAGATCCTTTTAATCCGTCACGAATGTCATCACTAAAGGCTGTGATCTGCGGCATTTGTTTGATGTGTTTTTTAAGAGCTCTGTCTTTTTCAGGCAAAGGAGAATCAGAGGCGGTCCAACCTTCTCCGTATACAAAAATATTCGGATTGACTACTTTTAAAGTTTCAGCGATGTCATTCATGGTGGTGATATCATGTATGCCCATCAAATCAAAACGAAATCCATCCAAGTGGTACTCTTCGGCCCAATAACTAACCGATTCTATGATGAACTTACGCATCATTTCTTTTTCTGAGGCTGTCTCATTGCCACAAGCAGCGGCGTCAGAATAGCTACCATCTTCTCTAAAACGATAATAGTATTCCGGATTCTCCAGATTAAAATTTGATGCTTCTGTACGCCCGGTATGATTGTATACCACATCCAAAATTACCCCAATACCATTGTCATGGAAAGCTTTGACCATTTCCTTAAACTCCTTGATCCTGACTTCAGCGTTGAACGGATCTGATGAAAATGATCCTTCAGGGACATTATAATTTTGAGGATCATAACCCCAATTGAATTGGGCACTGTCCAAGCGACTTTCGTTGATGGCATAATGATCAAATGTTGGCAGTAGATGCACATAATTGATCCCTAATTCTTTCAAATGATCTATACCTGTAACCACTCCATTGGGTCCCTTGGTCCCCGACTCGACCAAGCCCAAATAAGTTCCTGGCATGGTGGAACCCGATGCCGGATGTATGGTCATATCTCGAATATGTAATTCGTAAATAATGGCTTCATTCGGATAGGTAAGTGTTGGACCCTTATCGTTATCCCATCCTGCAGGGTTGGTTGTTTCCATATCCAACACCATGGCTCTTTTTCCATTGACACCAACAGCTTTGGCATAAATACCAGGTGTTTCATCCAGCCATTGCCCATCTATCATCACTTGATAGGTATAATAAATGCCATTTAAATCCTTCTCAATTTTCTTTACCCAAAGGGAATCTCTCATCTCAAGATGATGGCTCTCAAAAGCGTCACCTCCTTTACCCTTCTTAAACAAATTTAATTTGACCTGATCTGCATTTGGTGACCAGAGCTTAAAAATTGTAGCTGTTTTGCTGTAAGCCAACCATAAACCATTTTGATCAGTTTCAACATTATTCTTGCTTAAGTTTTCTTGGCGATTCTTGTCAGAACAGGATACAATCATGGTGATCAATAATAAGGTAAATGCAATTTTTAATGGGTGTTTCATTTCTTAGTTTATTTTAATTCAGTCCTAATGATCGTCTTCATATAATCTTAGCCGGCTTTGCATACTATTAACTTCATTTTGCAACTTATCGACTTTTTCCAATAGGTTCAACACCACATCTATCCCTTCTATATTTACGTTCAACTCCCGATAGATCCTAATAATTCTTTCAACTTTATACAACTTATCCTCATGCACATACATGCTATTCTGTCTTGACACTAATTCAATCAATCCCTCCTCGTTTAATTCTTTAAAAAAAGAAATTTCAATTTGATACAAATCACAAAGATGAAGTACAGGTATATATTTTTCAGTATCCATATCTATCTCAGTTTTGACAATTCATTAAACAATTCTTTTTCCTTTGCAGTCAGATTAACAGGTGTTTTTAGATTAAAGGTTATGATGAGATCTCCAAACTTACCCTCTTTTTTATAAACCGGAAAACCTTTGCCTTTTAGTTTTACCTGAGTACCATTCTGGGTTTCAGGTGCAATTTTCAATTTAACTTTCCCTTCAAAACTATCTATAACCATTTCTCCACCCAGCATCGCTTTATACAAATCTAAATCTATACTCGAATACAGGTTATTACCGTCTCTCTTGAACTTGGTATGGTTATCAATTTGGAAGGTGATATTGAGATCTCCTTTGGGGCCTCCATTGATACCTTCTCCTCCATAGCCCTTGATTTTTATGGTTTGCCCATTTTTAACACCCGCTGGAATTGTCAAACGAATGTTTTTCCCATTGATGGTAAGTGTGCGTTTATGGGTATGATACACATCCTGAAGATTCAGATGCAATGCTGCCTGAAAATCCTGTCCTCGAAATTTAACATTTCGCTGGCCTCCCGCTCGTCCTCCGAACATGGACCCAAAAAAATCTGAAAAATCTTCTTCGGAATACTGACCCCGACCCGGCTGTTGATAAGACTGCCTCGATGTATTCTGTTGACGGGCCTTCTCAAATTCTTCAGCATGCTTCCAGTCTTTTCCATATGAATCATATTTTTTTCTGTTCTCAGGATGGCTAAGCACTTCGTTCGCCTCATTGATCTCCTTAAATTTTCGTTCTGCCTCCTTATCATTTGGATTCAGATCGGGATGGTATTTACGAGCAAGCTTTCTATAGGCCTTTTTAATATCTGCCTCCGAGGCTTTTTTATCAATACCTAAAATCTTATAGTAATCGATAAAGTCCATTATATGTAAATTTTAAAATTATGTAATATCCAAACACTCATATACGGGCTGCTTAGACATTTTTATTATCCTACTAAAGATAAGGATAATTTAAAACTGTAAACAATTATTCAGCCGAATTTGGAGGCGTATGTTCCATGATATAATCGGTGATCAAGTTATAGAGATGCTTTCTGGTATTCTCTCCTTCATTAATGCTATGAGACCGATTTGGATAAGACATCATTTGGAATTTTTTATTCTGTTTTATCAGTTCGTTTATGAGTAACTCGGCACTTTGGTAGTGCACATTGTCATCAGCAGTTCCGTGTACCAGTAATAAATTCCCTTCTAAATTCTTAGCATATGTTACTGGCGAGCCATCAATAAAATCCTGCATATTTTCCTGAGGCAAACCCATATAGCGTTCCTGATAAATATTGTCATAGACCAATTGGTTGGAAACTGCCGCCACTGCCACACCGGTTTTGTAAATTTCAGGATATTTGAACATCAGATTCAAGGTCATTGTACCTCCGCCACTCCATCCCCAAACAGCTGTTCTTTCAGCATCTAAATAATCTAACTTCAATATTTCTTTGGCAGCCAGAGCCTGGTCCTTAGCATTGATCCTGCCTACTTGCCTGTAAATGCTCTTCCTCCATTGACTACCATTTAAACTTGGAGTTCCACGATTATCCATGGCGACTAGCACATATCCTTTTTGTGCCATCATGATATTCCACAGACTATTGTAGGTATCTGTCGCAACCTGACCCCATGGCTCTCCATACACATAAAAAAGCACCGGGTATTTTTTGTTCTTATCAAAATTCACCGGAAGTGTGATTTTAGCATCAATATCAATTCCTTCTTCTGTGGTTACCGTCTTAAAGATCACCTCAGGCAAGTGTAAACCAGCCAGTTGGTTTTCATATACTTTATTATCTACAAGGGTTTTAATGACTTTATGATCCGGAAGACTGATCAACCTAATCGTTTTTACTTTTTGAGCACTTTGATGGCTATGAATGGCATAAGCCCCATTAGGGGATATATTATAATTATTTACCCCTATAAACTTTTCAGGTGTTAATTTTTTCTGATTCCCCTTGCCTTTCAAATCTGTTTGATAAAGATAACGTTGGGTACCATTGTCAGGAGATGCCATATAATAGACATTTTTCTTTGTGGGGACCCTCATAGAGGCAATATCATAATCAAAGGGAGTGATCAGCGTTTGATCACCTGATGCGATATCAACCTTATAAATATGTCTCCAGGCATCATTTTCAGTCATGCGCAAAAATGCTTTTTCCTCATCAACTATAGAAAGGTCATTACTGCCCCATCCATCAGCAGAAAGGTCTGGGTATTTCAATTCAACAAATGTGTCCTCTCTTTCGGTATAGATTTTCTTTAATTCACCATTTGAAGGTACATAGCTCCAGACAATCAATGTGTTTTGATGCCTGTTCATTTGCTGGATCAGTAACAGATCATCATGTATCCATTGCATTCCAGGGATATAATTTTCTCGCTCACCTCCCGGTAAGGCTACCCATTTAATTTGATTTGTTTTTAGATCGATCACGCCAATTTTGACAGCAGAAGGTTCATCACCCACCTTCGGGTATTGCAAGGGAATAGGTTTTGAATAAATAGAATCAGTATTATTGATCATATAAAAAGTACCCGTATCAGAAGCATCTACATGCCAGAATGCCAGATTTGAATCAGCAGGACTGATCGAAAAACCATCCCGCTTACCAAATTCTTCTTCATAAACCCAGTCAAAGGTTCCATTGATAATATCTCCGGTTCCATCCATGGTCAAGGGCTCAATTTTATTTGTTGTAAAATTCTCTCTGTAAATATTGAATCTCTGTACATAAAAAACCTCCGAATTATCAGAAGAGAATTTCGCAAACATGAGCGATGAAGGCTCAAACGATGCTCCTATTTGTTTTAAATCGCCTGAGGTCATGTCATACACCCAATAATCTCCTTTGGTCTTAGCACGCCATACCCGGCTGGAATTCGTAAAGATGAGTACCTTGCTTCCATCCTGGCTAAGGGAAAAACTTTCGACAGTCAAAGATCCATTTGCCGTATGTAATGACTCAGCCGGCACATAGGCAGTCTTTTCTTGAGTTTTACTGTCATAGCGCATCAATTCATCTGCTCCTTGAATACTTTGCGACTTTTCTATGATCACATAGGCATTACCATCTTCTATCCATTGGATCTTTGGTTCAGCCTCTGGTTCAAAGTCACCTGAATAAATTCTGTCTAAATCAAGTAAAGCGCTGTTCTTTTCCTGTTGGGCTTGAAGGAAAAAGAATTGAAAAACAAGTAGAAGGCTAAGTGTTTGAATTGTTGATTTTTTCATTTTAATAAATTCTTATCTATTTAATTATTACACTCATTTTACCCGACGGATCATCTCTTATAGATTCCCAATCATGGATGGCTTTAAGCCTATTCAATTTTCAATTGATACTTTATCAATAATCCGGAAAGGTCAGACCTTAAAAAATTTGACTGCTTTAGCCGATTCTTCTCAGGGTCGATGATAAAATGATCAGCTCCCCGAAAATCAGTTTTTTCAAGATTACTGCCCTCAAACAAAGCATCCTTAAGATCACTATTATTGAAGCTTGAAGAATCCAGATCTGCTTCAGAAAAATCCACATGATGCAAATGGCAGTCAATAAACTTCGTATTTCTCATCTTTACCTGATAGAAAGAACTGTTATCCAAAGTACAATTTTCAAAACCAACAGAAAGCCCGAATTTGTTACAATTCTCAAATTTTAACCCAAGCATTTTACAGTCCTGAAATTGACACTCCTGAAACAAGGTGCCATTGAGCTTGGCCAAACTGAGGTTGCAATCGGTAAAACGGCAATCAATAAAATCCATCAAAGAAAGATCTGCCTCAGAAAAATCACAGGCTATAAAATTACAAGCTTCAAAGTCAGCTTCTTCCATTTTTCCTCCTGAAAAATCTTTTCTTTCAAAAGTTTGTTCTTTATGATACTTTTCCTTCATTTCTTACTAATTATCATGGTTTAACAAATACTGAACTAACTTTTATGATCATACAATCTATTTGTGATAATTTCATCAAAGAATCTTTTCACCTGTGAATCCCCAAAACCATAGATACCTTCTCTCGTGCAAAACTCCTTAAAAACAGGTCCGAATTCTGTAGTGTCTAAATCTTTGATGATCCTGATCAAACTGTTTATGGGCCTACCTAATGAGTCCACAGTTCTTACGCTATCCAAATGGGCTTGTACTGATTCTTTAAGAAAGGGATATGTACCAGATAATTCAAGGGTCAATTGCCACAATTCATCATTTTTAGCAAGCCTGTAAAACTCCCATAAGGCTGCAAATTCTGTTAGGTGAAGAAATGGTTTTCTATTGTCATACAGTGACCTCAATTCTTTTGAGTCTAAGGCA
>CBDULU010000112.1:0-6739 GCA_965368155.1 uncultured Flavobacteriaceae bacterium | reverse complement strand
TGATAAATCTGTAATGTGAACCAATCCATCAACACCACCAAGATCAACAAACACACCGTAAGAAGTGATGTTCTTCACAACACCTTCCAGTACTTGTCCTTTTTCTAATTGACCGATGATCTCTTTTTTCTGTTCTGCAAGATCCGCTTCGATAAGCGCCTTGTGAGATACTACAATATTCTTGAATTCGTGGTTGATCTTAACAACTTTGAATTCCATGTTCTTGTCTACGAATTGATCGTAATCTCTAATTGGCTTCACATCGATTTGAGATCCTGGTAAGAAAGCTTCAATTCCGAAAACGTCAACGATCATACCACCTTTGGTTCTGCATTTTACATAACCTGTAACAATCTCTTGCGTTTCATGAGCTTTATTTACTCTCTCCCAAGCTCTGATTACTCTTGCTTTTCTGTGAGAAAGTACCAATTGACCCGTGTTGTCTTCAAGTTTATCAACTTTGACTTCAACAATGTCTCCTTCTTTTAAATTTGGATTATACCTAAATTCATTTAAAGAAATAACACCTTCAGATTTAGAGTTGATATCAATGATCGCTTCACGATCAGTAAGACGAACAACAATCCCGTCAATAACCTGACGCTCTTCTACAAATCCAACTGTATTTTCCAAAGCCTTGTCAAACTCATCTAACTGAGTCTGATCTACAGCTTCAATACCTTCTTCATATTTTTGCCAATCAAAATCACTTAGGAATTGACCCGCATCAACTTTTGTTTCAGCCTCTTCAGCAACTGGAACCGCAGCTTCTTCAACAACTGGAGCTACGGCTTCTTCCACCTTAGCAACAGCTTTCTCTTCTACTTTTTCTTCGATCACTTTTTCTTTTTTTGGTTTTGCAATTTCTTCACTAGCTTTTTTTGCTTCCTTTTTCTCTTTCACAGGTGCCTCTACAGCTGCTTCTTCCTTAACAACTTCATAAACTGCTTCAGATCCTGTTTCTTTAACCAATAAGTAATAAAACAAGGCGCGGTATTTCTTTTTGTTACCAGAACCAAGTGTATCAATTACTTTAGCAATAGCAGCATCAAATACTTCCTCGTTCTCCTCAAGGCCTAATTTTTTAATAAGGAAATTCTTTTTAACGGTTTCTAATTCTTCTTTGTTAGACGATGAAACCAATTCCGCATCCTCTTTGTAGATTGAAGGGCCTAATCCTTTGGCCACTAATTTAAAAAGTTCTGCGTTTATTTCTATACCCAGCTTTTCGGCTGATTCAGTGTATAGATCAATTTTTTCTTGTAGTTTAGACATGGTGTCTTATACTTTGTATCCTATTGTTTTACAGATTTCTAAACGATTAAAACACTAAGAGAAATGAATATTTGTTTTTTCACACCTTTTGTAAATCTGAAATCGTTCAAAAGGCGTGCAAATATACAAACAAATTATTGTTTTCACAATAGCATCTAAATTATTCTTTTTAACGCCTTTAGAAAGGCTTTTAAAAATCTAATAATCAAGATTTTAGTTTAAAGTAATGAATTGATAATCTGGGTTTCTGTGATGCCTTCAGCTTCGGCTTTGTAGTTCTTTACCACCCTGTGATGCAATATTCCATGAGCAACTGCCTGAACATCGGCAATATCCGGAGAATATTTACCATGAATAGCCGCATAAGCCTTTGCTGCTAAAACAAGATTTTGACTTGCTCTCGGTCCGGCTCCCCAATCGATATAACTCTTGACTATTTCAGGAGCATTTTCCTGAAGAGGTCTTGTTCTGGTGGCTAGTTTAACCGCATATTCCACCACATTATCTGCTATGGGGATTCTCCTGATCAAGTGTTGATATTCGAGTATATCCTTATGTGAAAATACCGGATTCACTTTAACATCTTCGTCATTTGTAGTATTCTTCGCTACAAACACTTCTTCTTCAAATGTTGGATAGTCGAGGTATATGGAAAACATGAATCTGTCTAATTGTGCCTCGGGTAAGGGATAAGTACCTTCCTGCTCAATTGGATTCTGAGTAGCCAACACAAAAAATGGTAAATCAAGATCAAAACTATGGCCGGCAACGGTCACCGATTTTTCCTGCATGGCCTCAAGAAGCGCTGCCTGTGTTTTAGGCGGAGTTCTGTTGATTTCATCAGCCAAAATAATATTGGCAAAAATAGGGCCCTTGATAAATTTAAAATGTCTGTTCTCATCCAGGATCTCACTTCCCAAAATATCGGAAGGCATTAGATCAGGTGTAAATTGTATTCGTTTAAAATCAAGTCCCAATGCTTTGGCGACCGTATTGACCAAAAGGGTTTTGGCCAGACCAGGAACACCAATAAGCAAAGAGTGTCCTCCGCAAAGAACCGAAAGCAATACGTGATCAACTGCATCATGTTGCCCAATGATCACCTTGCCAATTTCCTTTTTTAAATGGGCATAGTTCTCTACAAGACTATTGATTTTAGCAACATCAGACATACTTTATTGATTTTTAGCCCAGTTGCTCTTAAATTCGCAATTGGTATAGACCTGATTGATATTCACATACGTATCACTGATCTTTTCTTCAGACCATTTCTCTATCTGTTCTGTTTTCTTTTTTTGAAGGGCCAGTTCCATGATCTTCACATAGTCCTCTGCCAAGTCAGCTGTATGGGCTTCGGTACGACTCTTAAGTAATAGAATTTTATACATTTTCAAACCCTGTCTTGTTTCATCCATAAAGACATCACTGATCTCTCCTTCTTTTAAATTACTCACTTTTGCATACAGCTCCGGATCCATTCTTGTAAGGTCAAAATGTGTATCTCCAGATTCCGGATTCATCAAAACACCTGCGCTCAATCTCGTATCTTTATCTTGAGAATATAGCAGCACCGCTGCATCGAAAGGAATTTCTAACTTAAGGATACGTTCTCTGTAGACTGTTAATGAGTCTCTAACCATTTCCTCTGCTTTATCATCTGCATTAGGTTGCATCAAGATATGATAAACATCTCTTTGCTTTCCTTTGATCTTATCGACCATTAATATATGGTAACCAAAATCTGATTTAAAAGGTTGCGAAATTTCACCTTCTTCCAAACTAAAAGCTGCTTCTTTAAATTCCTTTACAAAAGGACTGTTTCTTTCAATGGTATAAAAACCACTATTTTGCGTTACCCCTGGATCATCTGAATAAAGAATGGCCTTCATTTTAAAATTCCCTCCATCTTCAACTTCTTTTTTAATTTCCTTTAATCTGGCAATGGTCTTGTCGACTTCCTCTTGAGAGGGTTCAACATTCAGAACGATTTGAGACAACTCTATTTCAGCACCAATTTCAGGCAGGTTTCCTTCTTTTTCCAAACTATTAAAATAGCGCTTTACTTCTTCCGGAGTAATATCAATGTCAGCTGTTAACTCCTGCTGCATCTTCTGAATCAGCAATCCCTCCTTTTCAACTCGGTATAATTCGTCCTTAAGATCTTTTATATTATCGAAACCATAAAGCTCCAACATCTTTTCAGTTGACCCCAGCTGTTGGGTGAAATAATCTGTCTTGCGTTGCACCTGTTGTTGTATCTCACCTTCATTTACAACAATACTGTCAATGACTGCATGATGGGCCAGTAACTTCCTGTTCATGATCTGCTCAAGCATTTCACAATCAGTTATTTCAATCTGCCCTCCACTCTGTTGGATAAGTTCATCTTTGAATGCATCAATTTCTGAGTCCAGAACAATGTTATCCCCTACAACGGTAGCAACTCCGTCAATCTTTACTTTTTCCTGAGCTCCTATTTGCCATGTAAAGGCAAGTAAGGCTATCATCAAAATTCGCTTCATCTCAATACTGTTCAAATTGTTTATTGTTAATGGCATCAACCATAATGGTTTTTTCAATTTCATTCATCAACTCAAGTTTTCTCTTATGCAAGATCATCTGTTGAATCGTAGGAATCACATATTCCTTAGGTGCAATATCATTTCTGTGACGCATGTCCTTAACAGCCAGCAAATATACTCCTAATGAATCTTCTTTTTGAATAAATTGGTTCTTTTTTATGTTTTTTTCATCCTTTAAAAAGGCTAGTTTTTTTTCGACATCTCTGTAACTCACCCAGATACTATCATTAAAGGAAAAAGAATAAAACTCCAGTTCTCTTGCAATTAATTCTTCTATATCTTCCTGATCATTTGACCTGAATAATTCTATCAGGTCCTTTTTGTCTGATAAATCACTGCTAAAATGAATATATTTTAACTGCATTAGTTCCTCATTGAGTCGGTATACATTTTTATTCGCTTCATAATAATCGTTGAGGTCTGTCTCTGTAATAAGTGTGTCCAGCTCTTGTTGAAGCAAGGCTTTTTTATACCTTTCAATCAATAGTTCCTGCTCATAATTCCTGACAAGCTCTTTTATATCTCCATCTCTGTCATCAACATTTATTCTGGCTTTTTCAAGTAACAATTCCTTGGTCGCCCACATCTTGATAAAATTGTTTCTGAAGAGCAAACTGTCCTCAGCAGGAAGGCCTTTGGGCATGGCCATATTTAATTCCTCTTTTGATAAATACCTGTCATTTACTCTGGCAGCCGCATCTGCATTCGGAGACTGTTGTTGACAGGACATTACACCAAAAATCACGATCAAATATGTAATTAATTTCAATTTCATTGGCTTGTGAACCTTTGTTTAAGCTCCTTGTAATTCTTCTGATTTACCTTGATCTTATAAGTCTGGCGGAGGTCCTTTACCCATTGAGTTTCAAGATAATTTTGGTAATCGTTCATTACCTCACCTCGGGTTTCCTTCAATTCTTTTGGTTGGGGCTCAAAAATATCCTCCACCTTGATAATGGTAAAATGATGCATCTCTTCTTCGAAAATTTGCGAAACACCTAATTCAAATGTATAACCTTCCGGTAATTTAGAACTTCCTTCTTCCAATTTTCCTTTACTGAATAAAACGTGAATCGTGGCGCCATCATTTACCATTGATTTTATCGTATCAGGGGCTTTACCCTCAGTAAGCAGCCTTTGAACAATTTTTGCCTTTTCCAAACGAGTGCAACTTGCGATGCTGAGATTGGCCCTTCTTTTCCAAATATATTTAGAACGGTTTTTTTGAAAATACCGCTCTAAGCCCAAGGTGTCTTTTTCAGATTTTTCCCAAACTTCCTTTTTCAACAATTCAAATAACAACAAACCATCTTTGTATTCCTGATAAGTTAGGGCGAACTCCTTATTCGTTTCATCCAGATGGTCCTTGTAATATTTAATGATCATTTTATTGCGAAACTCATCAAAAAGGTCCTCTTTGGTTCTATCTTTAAAATCTTTCGCAAAGCTATAAAAATCATGACCAATATACTTCTTCTCCTCAATACTCAATAAGGTATCCTTGTTATTTTCAAATCCATTGATATTGGGATACAACTGGAGTTTTGCTTTATAAGTGACTACCATATAATCCTTAGCAACTTTTTCCGCCAAGGAGCGCTCCACATAACTCGAACGGCTTCCATTTTTTACTTTTGACTCCAGCTTTGAATGCAATTCCTCGTAAGAAGCTATAGGATACTTCTTCAACAGTTTCAATATATGCCAGCCATAATCACTTTCAAAAGGTCTTGAAAAATCTCCCTCATTTTCCAATCCGAAAGCCACATCTTCAAAAGATTTAATCATCCTACCCGTTCCAAACTTAGGCAAAACTCCTCCCTTTTGTGCTGAACTCAAATCATCAGAATGTTCCTTGGCGATGGTTGCGAAGTCATCGCCTTGTTCTAATTTTTTATGGATCTCGTCAATCTTCTCTTTTGACTGCCTTAGAACGGTACTGTCATTCTTAACCATGATATGGGCTACCTGAACTTCACCAGGAGATTTTCTTCTATCATTAACCTTTACAATATGATATCCAAATTGAGTTCTGAATGGTTCTGAAACATCACCAATTGGGGTATTATATGCAGCATTTTCAAAAGAATACACCATTGAAAAAGCGGAAAAATAGCCCAAACTGCCGTTGTTCATTTTTACGGAAGGATCTTCAGAATAAATCCTGGCTATACTGTCAAAACTGGCTCCGCTATTTATTTTGTTTCGCGCAGTTGAAATTTTTTGATAGGCCTTTAAAGAATCAACAGGGTCTGCCTCGGCCTTAACCATGACTAAGATATGACTTGCATTAACCTCTTCAACGGTTCTGTCATAAGCCTCCCGAACCAATTTCTCAGTTGCCTCTGGATTTTGTAAATAAGGTTGAATAAGTTGTTCTCTGTATTTAGATAAATCTGAAGTATAAGAAGAAAGTGTATCCAAATGTAGATCTCTGGCCTGTCTTAGTTTCAATCTAAAGTCTACAAAAAGATCAAAATAGTCGTCAAAATCCTTTCGTTCATCTTCAACCACAATGTCTTTATTCTTCTCAAAAACCCTGATAAACTCAGCATTATAAACAGGAGTTTCTTCAATACTAAAAAGCACCTTTTCCTCATCCTGCCCTCTAACCAAACCACTGATTAAAATGGCAGCTAAGATGATTACTTTTTTTATCGTCATTTTCAATTGTTTCCTTTGTCTTTTTGAATTCTCCAGAGGGGTCAAAAATATTTTTTATTTTTTAATTCAGTTGTTAAAAATATCACAAAGATATAACACCCTCAACTTTAGACACTTCCTGATATTTGCCGATGACTGCATCAGGTGATTCCATTTTAACTAAAATAGTCAAACTGATATACTTACCGGTCTTTGAAGGTTTGGAATTGATCACTGCC
>CBDULU010000111.1:0-6758 GCA_965368155.1 uncultured Flavobacteriaceae bacterium | reverse complement strand
AGGCGTACAACATGATGCATTATGCATTTGATCTTTCCGAAAATAAGCAACTTCCTGTTTTATTGAGAATGGTGACCCGTTTGTCGCATTCACGTTCAGGCGTTACATTTAAGGAAAGAAGGGCACAAAACGGTATTCAGTTACCTGTAAATACAGATCGTTTTGCTCTTGTTCCTTCAAATGCCAGGAAACAGTATGATAAACTGGTCAATAAAAAACATGATTTATTAGCAGCTTCAGAAAAATCTCCATTTAACAAATTAGGTCAACACAAAGATCGCTCTCTGGGAATAGTCGCCTGCGGTATTGGATATAATTATGTAATGGAAAACCTGGCCGATGACCTGGAATTCTTTTCCTTATTGAAAATATCTCAATATCCTGTACCAAAACGAAAACTCAAAAAATTATATAAGGATTGTGACGAAGTGCTTGTCGTAGAAGAGGGGTATCCGTTAGTGGAAGAACTTATCCATGACTATTTTGATAAAAATCAGAAAGTTACCGGCAAACTTAGCGGTCATCTCCCTCTTACCGGAGAACTAACTCCCAATATAGTTGCCAAGGCGATTGGTTTATATAGAAAAGAACCTGCTCCGGTATCGGATCTTGTCGTCGGAAGACCTCCTCAGCTTTGCGAAGGCTGCGGACACCTGGATCTCTTTAAAGTCATCCAGCAGATACTGCCTGACATCGGGCAAAAAAAAGTGTTTGGTGATATAGGTTGCTATGCCCTTGGTGCATTGACACCGCTTAACACCATCAATACATTAATCGATATGGGGGCTTCTATTACTATGGCCAAAGGAGCAGCAGATGCAGGAATAGAAAATGCTATGGCTATCATAGGTGATTCAACCTTTACCCATTCTGGGATGACCGGCTTATTAGAGGCTATCAACGATAAGTCTCCCATCACTGTGATCATTTCAGATAATTCTACAGTAGCCATGACCGGCACTCAAGAATCGGTCGCCACAGGTCGTCTAAAAGAAATCTGTCTTGGACTTGGAGTAGCACCTGAACATTTAAAAATCATGGTGCCTTTAAAAAAGAACTTTGACAAAAATCTCGAGCTTATAAAAAAAGAAATCCATTACAAAGGCGTATCCGTTATCATATCGGAAAGGCCCTGTGTAAGGCTAAGCAGGGATAGCAAAGAACAAATCAAACAAAAAATAGCCTCTCTTAACTAAATCTACATTATGAAGTCTAATATCATCTTATCCGGAGTTGGTGGACAAGGTATCCTTACCCTGGCTTCCATTATTGATACAGCAGCGCTTTATCAAAATCTCTTTGTTAAACAATCTGAAGTTCATGGAATGAGTCAGCGGGGAGGAGCTGTACAATGCCATGTCAGAATCTCAGATAAACAGATCTATTCAGACCTGATCCCTGAAGGTGAAACTGACTTGATCCTGTCAGCAGAACCCATGGAGCTTCTCAGGCACATTCCCTTTCTTAAAAAAAATGGCTGGATCATAACAGATTCTAGCACCTTTGAAAATATAGTGGATTATCCTGATAAACACGAATTGTATAAACAGATAAAAACCCACTGGAACCATATCATCATCAATGCCAAAAGTTGTGCAAAGGATTTGGGAAATACCAAGATCTGCAACATGATCTTACTTGGTGCCGCCGCTGACCAACTACCAATACCAGAAGATAAATTTCTTCAGGCCATCAGGTATTTTTTCAGAGATAAAAGTGAAAAAGTGATACAAAAAAATATTGAAGCCTTTAAACAGGGTCAAAAAAAGGCAAAAGATTTTATCGAATTTGTCTACTAAATACTAGGGTTTCAGCCTCCTCAATATGATTCCTAATCACCTGAGAAAGAAGTATAACTCCTTTCTCAATGGTATCTTTAGGCATATTTGAAAAGGACAGTCTTAGGTGGTCATCACTGATATTGTCAGGATCAAAGGTTCTGCCTGTAACAAAGACAACTCCCTCTTTTAAACAATCCTTAAACACAGCGGTTGCCTTGACTTGATCTGGCAAGGAAAGCCACATATAGAATCCTCCTTTTGGCTCAACCCATTGAATACCTTTTGGCATATGTTTTTTCAGACTTTGCTGCAGTATTTTCTTTCTTTCTCCATATTCTTGTCTTAAAAATTTCAGATAAGGTTCCAGATAGCCTCCAATAAGGAATTCATTGGCAAGAATTTGCATAAAATTAGAGGTGCAGGCATCGAGCGCCTGTTTGATGGATTCAGCCTTATCGAATATTTCAGGGGAAGACAACATATAACCCAAACGGAATCCAGGACCAAGTATCTTTGAGAAAGACCCCGTATAGATGATCTCCACATCATAACCCTTAAATGATTTGAGAGGTTTTGTCAGAGCTTGGTCTTCCTGATCAAAATAGAGGTCACCATAGGCATCATCTTCTATTAAAATGATATCCGTTCCAGATAAAACATCTAGTAGAGCCCTTCTTCGTTTCTCAGAATAAACGATCCCGGCCGGATTATGAAAATTGGGCGTGATATACAGAAATTTAGGGCGACTTTCCAATCTGTCAATTGTGTTTTTTAAAGCCTCAACGTCAATTCCATCCTTATCAATTGGTATGCTGATGATCTTTGCCCCATAAGTTTCAAACACAGAAATGGCGCCAACAAAACAGGGATTCTCAGTTAAGATAACGTCTCCCTCATTCACGAATTCCTGCGTGATAATACTTATGGCCTGCAATGAACCTGTAGTGATCAAAATTTTATCGCTTATTGCAGGCAACCCTTTCCTTAGCATTATTTTTTGAAGAGACCTTATCAAAGGTGGATACCCTGTTGTTGGGCCGTATTGAAAACAAAGTTTCTTTATGTCATCGCTTAAATTGTTATAAATTTCGTCTATTTCTTTAACAGGAAACAGGTCGTTATTTGGCATTCCTCCGGCAAAAGAAATCATACCTTCCCCGGAAGACTGTTTCATTAATAGTTTAATGTCTTCTGAGTGCATTGAATTCACTGCCCGCGAGAATGCATACATACCGTCTAATCTTCGATTACGCTATTCAAAGTAACTACTTTTTAAACGTAAAAGACTTGATAAATATCAGCTAATGCGTCATTTTTTTTGACTTATTTTACTGGTACCAATAATGCAACTCATGCTGCACGAAAAACTACTTAATCCTTCAAACATCGCAATAATTGGAGGTTCTGATCATATTGACCATATTGGAGGAAGTGTTCTCAAAAACCTTATCGATCAAGGATTTAAAGGGCAGTTATATGTGGTCAACCCAAAAAAAGACATGGTTCAGGGTATTCCATCCTACAGGGATGTCACGCTTCTGCCACAGACTGATCTGGCCATCATAGCCATCCCGGCCCAAGATATACTTGAAGTCGTTAAAATATTAGTTGCAAAAAAGGGAACCAAGGGTTTCATTATTTATGCTGCAGGTTTTTCGGAACTTGACGATAATGGTGCCGCCATGGAAAAAGAAATCACGCAAGAGATCAGCGCTGCAGGAGGAAGTCTTTTGGGGCCTAATAATATTGGAATGATCAACCAGCATTATGCGGGTATCTTTACCAGACCTCTTCCCTTGATCGATGCAAAAGGAGTAGATTTTATATCAGCTTCTGGGGCAACAGCCGTGTTTACTTTGGAAGCAGCACAGCAGATAGGTTTGCGCTTTTCAAACCTTTTTACGGTCGGAAACAGCGCACAGATCGGAGTAGAAGATGTATTGGAACATGTAGACGAAACATTTGTTGCCGGAAAAAGCAGTAAGGTTAAAATGCTGTATCTGGAAGGCATTAAAAACCCTGAAAAACTTCTTAAACATGCGCTCTCACTAAGGCAAAAAGGTTGCATCATTGTTGCCCTGAAATCTGGTATTACAGAAAAAGGAAACGCCGCTGCAGCATCGCATACGGGTGCCATGGCCAACTCAGACCTATTCGTACAGGCTCTATTCAACAAGGCGGGAATCATAAGATGTCGAAGCCGGAATGAATTGATTACCCTTGCGGCCATATTACAAAAAACCCCATTAAAACTAAGAAATTTTGCCGTGATCACTCATGCCGGAGGCCCGGGAGTTATCGTGACAGATACACTCACCGAAAATGATTTGTTGGTACCTGATCTGAGCAAGAAACATCAAAATTCATTGAAGAAGATATTGTTCCCTGGGGCTGCCACTGCGAATCCGATCGATATCCTCGCCACTGGCACAGCCGAACAATTGGAAGAGGTTATTGCCTATTGTGAGCATGACCTCAAGGAGATCGACGCCATGATTGTCATTTTTGGAAGTCCCGGTTTGGGAAGTGTACATGAAGCCTATCAAGTCATCCACAATATGCTCCAAACTTGCAGCAAACCAATATTTCCCATTTTTCCTTCTGTAGTCAATGTAAAAGAAGAGATCAAAGAGTTCATCCAAAAGGGTAACATCGCATTTTCAGATGAATATATTTTTGCAAAAAATTTGGCTAGAGTCATGGGTAATAAGGCACCTGAAATTGTACCCTATCCGAAACCAAACACCAATGACTTTAAAATAAGATCTTTGATCAAAGAGTTTTCATCTGGTTTCTTAGGGCCAAAACAGGCACATGAATTGATGGAAGCTGCCGGGATCAAAATGGCCGGGCAAGTGCTTGTACAATCAGAAACCGAATTATTGAAAGGGGCCAAAATTTTGCATTACCCCGTGGTGCAAAAAATTGTAGGGCCGCTGCACAAAACTGACAAAGAAGGCGTTATTGTCAACGTTTTAAACGATGAGGAGTTAGAGCAAAACTATAGAAATCTGATACAAATTAAAGGTGCTACCGGGGTTTTGATTCAGGAAATGATCAAGGGAAAAGAAGTTTTTATAGGCGGCAAAAGAGAAACTGCTTTCCCGCCTTTGATCATGTGCGGAGCCGGGGGGATTTATATAGAGGCCCTTAAGGACTTTCAGAGTGTCTTGGCACCAATTGCCAGGGCAGAAGCCATTAGTATGGTGAACAAGCTTAGAATAACGCCCATTCTAAAGGGGATGAGAGGTGAGCGATCTTGTAATTTGGAAGCTTTTTATACTGCCTTAGAAAAAGTGTCAAACCTAATGCAACTCGTTCCCGAAATTACCGAATTGGACCTTAATCCTTTAATACTAACTGAGCAGGATATCATTGCGGTGGATGCCCGCATCAAAATAGAAAAATAAAAGATCAAAGCTTCACTACTTCTCCCCGTTCATCGGATGCATCACTACCCAAATAAAAGGAATGGTCACGATAGATAATTCTTTTCCTAACCTTTTCAATCAACGGTTTGGAAATCAACCCAATAATCTCGTCATAAGTAAAAAAACTACTATCAAAAAAAACCATGTCAACATCTTCAATTTCATCTTCAACAGTCTTTAAATTCAAGCCTTTAGATGAAGGTAATTTTAGCTTCAATAGCTTAAAAAATTGTTCATCCTCACCTATATAGGCCCAAGTAGCACATTTTGCCTGAGGCTTAGAACTAGGAGGAGCTGATATCGATTTTATAGAGATGATGGCATTGATCAAGGCATCAATCGAAATATATAGAGTAGGATTATTTGGAAAATGTTTCTTGTAAAAAATACTGAGCGCCCCGTAGAAATTGGTTAAATAGAATTTATCCTTAATGGTACTTTCTCCTTTAAAATGGAGCACTTTACAGCTTCCGACATAGTGGTTTTTGTAACCTGCTTTACTGATGCGATAACTTAAATCAATATCTTCTCCATACATAAAGAAGTCCTCGTCAAATCCTCCCACTTCTTGATATACCCTTCTTTTAATAAACATAAAAGCACCTGTCAGTATATCGATTTCTGCAATGGCTTCCTTTTGGATATGATTGGCATAGTAATACTTCGAATAGCCCAGTAGTTTAGCTCCTGCCACCTTTAGGGTTGGAAAGTTTCGCTTGCTTTCGGGAAGATATTTACCTGATCCATCCATAAATTGAACCCCCGCAGCACCAAAATCAGTTTGACTCTCACTAAAATGAATCATTTCAGACAAGGTAGTTTCACTGATCACAGTGTCCGGATTTAAAATCAGCACGTAGTTGCCCTGTGCCATAGCAACACCTTTGTTGTTGGCTTTTGAAAAACCGACGTTCTCAACATTTTGCAAACATTTAACCTGAGGAAATTCCTTTTGCAGCATATCACTACTGCCATCTGAAGAATTATTATCTACAACGATAATTTCAACTTGCTCAATAATATCCGAGCTCAAGACACTGTCCAGGCAATTTTTTAAGAAATACCTTGCGTTATAATTGACAATGATAACTGAGATGCTGATCAATCGAAGTAGATTTTCGGTAAAAATATGACAATTTATTATTTAGTCAAGACATAGCTCTATATTTGTGAAGCATAATTCAAACTTATGAAATCAGCTACCGTAAGAGAACTCAAAGCAGAACTACAGGAAAGATCTCCCAAAGAGATTCTGGACCTGTGTTTAAGGCTATCCAGATTTAAAAAAGAAAACAAGGAACTGCTTACATACTTGCTTTTTGAAGCAGCTGATGAACAAACTTATATTGAAAGTGTCAAGGAAGAGATCGATGAAAAATTTGAACTTGTCAATCGAAAAAGTCCTTATTTTGTCAAAAAAAGTATCCGTTCTATTCTCAATCACACAAAAAAATACATCCGGTATTCACAAAGCAAGGAAACCGAATTGGAACTACTGATCTATTTTTGCCAAAAACTGAAATCTTTCCAGCCATCTATTCACAGG
>CBDULU010000110.1:0-6765 GCA_965368155.1 uncultured Flavobacteriaceae bacterium | reverse complement strand
TCTTTTATTCATCACCCATAAAAGAAAACCACTAATAACAGGTAATAGGATCCCATTAGTTACCTGAGCAAATTTAATAATCTCAATAGATTTAATGTTTAACGAAGAAAACAGCACCCCTAAAAAAAGAATAAACATCCATACTGCCCTTATCTTTTTTGTTTTCATACCATCTTTCCAACCAAATATCCCTCTTGCGACATATGCCGCAGCCAGGGGGGCTGTAATGGCCGAAGTAATTCCAGAGGCAAAAAGACCTATAGCCATAAAATACTTGGCTGAGGCTCCATATAACGGAACCAAACCTTCAGCAAGGTCCACCGCATTTTGAATCTCCTGGAGCCCGGAACCTGCAGCAGATATAATAATCGCCATAGAAACCATCCCTCCTACTAAAATAGCAACAATTGTATCTTTTACAACATACTTTAAGTCAGCAGGTTTTTTCCACTTTTCCTTGACAAGTGAGGCGTGTAAAAAAAGATTATAGGGTACAACAGTCGTTCCAATAAGACCGACAATGGTCAATAATCCATTTTCAGGAATGGAAGGAACAAAAAGCCCCTTAAAAACTGCCTCGAGATCAGGTCGTGTAAGAAAAGCCGTTACCAAAAAAGAAAAACTCATTAAGACAACAAGGGCAATAAGACTCCTTTCTAAAACCTTATAACTGCCGGTGTACAATAAACCAAAAGCCAAACCTCCAATAATAAGGCTCAGAAAATTGATTTCCCAACCCAATAAGATCAATTTATTATTTGGGAAAATAGCTGAAAGGCCTAAAACACCTCCACTTATATTCCCTGCTTCATAGGCCGCGTTTCCTATAATAATGGCAGACAGCACTAATATGATCGCTCCTGTTCTAAAAAGAGGTTGTTTTATTTCTTGACGTAATACTTCCGATAAACCTTTTTGACTGATCAGACCAAGTCGTGCAGACATTTCCTGTAAAACAATAGTAGCAGCGATAGACAGCAGCATGGCCCATAGCAATTGGTATCCAAAATTAACCCCTGCAATACTGCAAAGCGTTACGGTTCCTGGACCGATAAACGCCGCCGCTATAAGCGTAGCAGGACCAATTTGAGAAAACCATTTTTTCATGAGCGCTAAAAATTAGTCCATACCTATCGGAGATCCATCCGGAATCTTAGGAGCCGCCTTTGTGTCTTTCGTTGATGGGTTCTTTATAAATTTACGAATTGTTTCAGCCCAATAAACATCCATCTCTCCCTGAGCTCCTTTGGCTTTATTATTTTCCAAATAAGTAAGCAGCTCTTTTAATTTTTTAAAACCACTTGCTTTTACCTGAGGATAGATCTCATCACTGACCAACAAATGACATATATTATTGAGCAACTGCTCATTGACCACTTGTTGTAATTGAGTATCCTGATCATTTTTATGCGTCTTTTTAAAAGAATGTTCAAAAAGTACATCAAAAACTTCATCGAGATCCAATTGCTTATCATTCATACTTTTATTCGCTATTAGCCTTGAGGCTCTCTCAGGGTGAAGGATAAAAGAGAAGGTCAGGTCTGATGCAGTGGCCGCTGCCCCAAAAGGATCAAAAGCCACTCCCAATTTACTTTTAAATGACTCCCTTGATCTGCGATAACCCATTGCTCGGGGAGGAAAAAGCTCCAACACTTGAGAAGGAATTTTTAAATTTTGAACGTCCACTGTTTTCATTAAGGCCTCAAGCGCCCTTCTCTGCTCGCTGGGATCTAATTGCTTAACGGCAAGTGGAGCATCTCCCTTGACAGCATAAGCATAGTCCAGTCCGCCTATCATTTTACTGACTGCTTCTGTTTGGTATCTGTGGTAAAAATACAAAGGGACAAAAACATCTTCCAAACTTGTATAGGCATCATCCTTTTTTATGTTGTCCAAAGAGAACCTGCTTATAGCGAATTTTCGAACCTCTAACACGTTATCAAGTTCCTTTACAATATCATTTCCATTGTCCCATAAATGAGCATAGGCATGTGCTCCTCCCGGAGCCCTTGCGTCACTATCAGAAATATATCTGAATCCTTTGCTGTAAGCATCGTCCAAAACTCGTTGTAAATTTTCAGCTTCATTCTCTGGAAACTCACCATAGGCATAGGTCACAGTAATTTTATCCCAATCTCCAATTCCTGTTGTATAGGCATTTGAAAAATCAAGTCGATCGCCGGCTACAGTGATCAAGGGATGAGGATAGTCCATTACAGAAGATCTGTTTTGGGTACTTGCTGCAAAATTATGAGCAAATCCCAGGGTATGCCCCACTTCATGGGCAGATAGTTGTCTTATTCGTGCCAAGGCCATTTCCATGGCAAATTGATCATTTGTTTCATTATTTGCATAAGGAGCCTGAAGAGCTTGAGCTATTAAAAAATCTTGTCTGATCCTTAAGGAACCGAGACTCACATGGCCCTTAATGATCTCGCCTGTTCTTGGATCTGATATGCTACTCCCATAACTCCAGCCTCTTGTTGACCTGTGTACCCATTGGATCACATTGTATCTCAGGTCTAAAGGGTCTGCATCATCCGGTAAGATCTTTACCTGAAAGGCATTTAGAAAACCTGCAGCCTCAAAGGCCTGATTCCACCAGGAGGCTCCTTCCAACAAGGCTGAACGTACTGGCTCAGGAGTTCCCGGGTCCAAATAATAAATAATTGGCTCTTTGGCTTCACTTACGGCAGCAGTTGGATCCTTTTTCTCCAATCTATGCCTATAAATAAACTTCTTTACGATGGGTTCGTTCACCGGAGTGGCATAATCCATGTAAGTCATGGGATAGCCTCCAGAACGTGCATCAAAAACCCTTGGTGCATAAGTTTCATCCGGAAGTTCTACAAAAGAATGATGTTGATGTACAGAAACAGATCCTGCATCCGGACTTACGCTGTAAATCTCCCTTCCTTTTGGCTGGCCGGTAAACGTCAAAGTAGCATCAAATTCAACATTCTTCGGAAAAGCTTTTGTTCTATTCATATGCATGGCACTCCTGCTTTTGTCCAGACTATAACTTCCCTGATCAGCTCTCTTCAACTTTTCAGCAACTCCATGCGCATCCCTAATGAGGAAATCAGTAATATCAATCAATAAAACGTTACCCTTTTCTTCCTGAATTTCAAATCCATATAGAACAGATTTAGCAAAAGCCTCTTCAATAGAATTTCTCTCCTTTTCATTTTTCGTTATGGCGCGGTAACGCTGATTCGGCTGAACAAGCAACAATTTATTACCTGCACGTTGAAAAAATACCACAACTCCATTTCCCAATTGCCCTCGATCTAAACCTATGTCATTAGAACCCAAGCCCTCAGACAAAGCGTTCACATATAAAAATTCCCTATCGAGATGCTCCACCTCCAAATAAACTTTATCGGCTTTATTGTCGTAATGAAAATTAAACAAGCCTTTATGCTGGGTCACATTTTGATTATCAGCCAGGAATTGAGCATTTGTGGATTGAAAAAACAGAATGAAAAGTAATGGGAGTACAAGTTTGGTCATGATGTATGTTTTTTTGGTAACCGGATAAAAATAAGACGAAAATTTCAATTTCATTAAAATTCCCAGTCTCATTTTTTAGTTTATTTTTGCCACATGGTTACATCGGATCAAATAAAAGACATCATTGAACGCATAGATAATTTAAGAGCCTATCTTGATATTGACAAAAAACTGATTGAGATCTCTAATGAAGAGGAGAAAGCTTCTGATCCGGATTTTTGGAACAATTCAAGAGAAGCTGAAAAGGTCATGAAAATCTTAAGGGGCAAAAAGAAATGGGTAGATGACTACAAGCAAGTAAAATCGGATGGTGAAGATTTAAACGTCTTATATGATTTTTACAAAGAAGAAGAGGCTACAGATCAGGAAGTTACTGAACAATATACAAAAACAATTGCCCTACTTGAGTCTCTGGAATTTAAAAATATGCTTTCAGAAGAAGGAGATATTTTAAGTGCAGTTCTTCAAATCACAGCCGGTGCCGGGGGTACGGAAAGCTGTGACTGGGCCCAGATGTTAATGCGGATGTATATGATGTGGAGTGAAAAACAAGGTTTTAAGATAAAAGAGCTCAATTATCAGGAAGGAGATGTTGCAGGTATTAAAACAGTTACCCTCGAAATTGATGGTGAATACGCCTTTGGCTATTTAAAAGGAGAGAATGGAGTTCACAGACTTGTCAGGATCTCACCTTTTGACAGTAATGCCAAAAGACATACCTCTTTTGCTTCAGTATACGTCTATCCCTTAGTAGACGACACGATCGAAATTGATATCAACCCAGCCGATATCACCTGGGATTTTGCACGTTCAGGCGGTGCAGGTGGGCAGAACGTAAATAAAGTTGAAACCAAAGCCATACTGCGTCACAAACCCTCAGGGATCATGGTGGTAAACTCAGAAACCAGGTCCCAGCTTGAAAATCGTGAAAAAGCCATGCAGATGCTGAAATCGCAACTGTATGAAATAGAACTTCAGAAGCAACGAGAAAAAAGAGACAGCATAGAAGCGGGTAAAATGAGTATCGATTTTGGTCCTAAAATTGACACTGTTATTTTTGATCGTGGCGGGGTACTTATTGACTGGAATCCGCAATACTTATATGACAAGATATTTAAAGGTGAACCGGAAAAAATGGATTGGTTTCTAAATACCGTTTGCACACCTGACTGGAATATGGAACAAGATGCAGGAAGAACCTTTGAAGATGCCACTAAATTATTAGTTCAAGAATATCCTGAATACAAAAAAGAAATCTCCGCATTTTATCAAAGATGGGAAGAGATGATCAAAAGTGAAATACATGATACAGTATTGATTTTAAATTCATTAAAACAATTGAACAAAGTAAAACTTTATGCATTAACCAACTGGAGTATCCAAACTTTTCCTATAGCACAGCAGCGTTTTGACTTCTTAAAACAGTTCGAAGGTATTGTGGTTTCAGGCAAGGAAAAAACCAGAAAACCTTACTCCAAAATCTACGAAATAACACTTGACAGGTACGGCCTCTCTCCAGAAAAATGCCTCTTTATCGATGACAGTCTTGACAATGTAAATGCAGCAAAGTCTCTAAATATCAATGCTTTACATTTTAAAAATGCCTTTCAACTAAGATCAGACCTCGATCAATTGGGACTTCTTTCCTAAACAGGCGCTTTTTTTAACTCAAATTGAACCCTTCTTTTAGTCTAAAAATGGCTTTGTTCTGATGACCACAATTCGTCTCAAGAGAGTACTTTTATATTAGCGCTAAAACAAACTTACATTGAGTCAAGTTAGCTATCAAATCAGTTGTATAATGCCTATTTTTGGATCATAGATATTTCTTATAGCTACTACTTTAATAACTAATAATCTGACTATTAAATAACTTATCTAAAGTTTTAGATTAATATGTTATATTTTTATGCTAAATTTCTTTTTTAGCTTATCTACAAACGTAAAAAGTGCTAAAATCGATTTGAATTACTCCATATTTGATACTACTATCCTGATGAAAATAACATCTTTTTGAGCGATTCAAACAATGCCATTTGTCGATAAGTTCTATCCTTCTGTCTAGATATATTCTCTTCCTTGATTTTAATTTTTATTTTAGCGTATCAATTCCAAATCTTAAAATATTTTTTATGCCACTACTAATAGTTCTGTTGGGAATCATCTTATTGTTTGTTTTAATCGCCGTTTTCAAATTAAACGCTTTTCTTTCATTCATCATCGTCTGTCTCCTTGTGGGAATTTTACAGGGAATGGAATTGAATAGTGTTATACAGTCTATCCAAACTGGTATTGGCAACACTCTTGGTTTTTTGGTACTCATACTCGGGCTGGGAGCCATGCTGGGTAAATTGGTTGCTGATAGTGGTGCAGCCCAACGAATCACCACAAAGCTTGTCGATAGTTTTGGTATAAAATATATTCAATGGGCGGTGGTTCTAGCTGGATTCATCGTTGGAATCCCCATGTTTTACACAGTAGGATTTGTAATTCTGATCCCTTTGGTTTTTACGGTAGCGGCAGCAACCAACCTGCCCCTGATCTATGTTGGGCTTCCGATGCTCACCTCCTTATCAGTTACACACGGCTTCCTGCCACCTCATCCGGCACCTACAGCCATCGCAGGAATGTTTGACGCCAGTATAGGAAAAACGATGTTATACGGTATTATCGTGGCCATACCAGCCATTGTCATAGCGGGGCCATTGTTCTCAAGAACCATCAAGAATGTTGTAGCCACTCCCCTTCCTGAGTTCTACAACCCAGTAATTCTTAAAGATGAGGAAATGCCAAAAATGGGGGTCAGCGTTTTTACAGCTCTTTTACCTGTGATCCTTATCGGACTGTCTACTGTATTTGATTATATTTTACCAGCAGGTTTTCCACTGAGAAATCTGATCATTTTTATAGGAAACCCCGTAATGGCCATGCTGATATCAGTTTTGGTCGCCATTTACACACTGGGACTATCCAGAGGTAAAAAAATGGGCGAGGTGATGACTTCTGTAGCGACTTCTGTTTCCAGTATTACCATGGTACTGCTCATTATCGCTGGAGCTGGCGGCCTAAAACAAATCCTTGTTGACAGTGGCGTAAGCGATTATTTAGGCGATTTATTAAGAGATTCCAGTATTTCACCACTGGTATTAGGTTGGCTGATCGCAACCATACTAAGGGTATGTATAGGCTCAGCTACCGTGGCAGGTCTTACCGCTGCGGGAATCGTTTTACCATTGGTGTCAGGAACAGCTG
>CBDULU010000109.1:0-6799 GCA_965368155.1 uncultured Flavobacteriaceae bacterium | reverse complement strand
AAAGCTTATAGCGAAATGATAAATCCATAGCCTGAAACTGATGTTGGCTCTATCCCAAAACCTTTGAGTTACTGCCCATAAATGGTTGATCATAGAAGCGTTTACCTGTCGCTTTGTACAAGGCATTTGCAACAGCACCCATAATAGGAGGGAATGGTGGTTCTCCTAAACCAGTTGGATCTATCTCGCTTTCTACAAAATGTACTTCGATGGATTTTGGTGCTTCACTATGTCGGATAAGACGATATTTGTCAAAGTTATCCTGTCCGGGAACACCCTCTTTAAAGGTTACTTCACTATACATCGCGTGTCCTATACCATCTACCACGCCACCTTCGGCTAGATTGGTTGCGGCATCCGGATTCACAACGATGCCACAGTCAATGGCACAATATACTTTGTCAATTACAGGAGAACCATTTTCTACAACCATATCCAATACCTGGGCCACATAACTGTTATGACAGAAATAGGCAGAAACACCACGATGCAGGTTGGGTTGTTCTTTACCCCAATTTGACTTTTCTTTTAACAATTCAAGAACTCCGGCATAACGTTCGGCTTCATAATCATTTTTATCTCCTACGGGATTATTTTTGGCTTTTTCTAAAAGTTCTAAACGGAAGTCAATCGGATCTTTACCCATTTCTTCAGCCACCTCATCAAGGAAAGATTGCTCAGCTCCTGCTATGAAATTCGATCTTGGGGCGCGAAATGCTCCCACACTTATATTGGAAGATGCTGTCCAAGCCTCTGCCAGGTAATGATCAACGGCTCCAGCCGGGAAACGATTTTCAAAGAGCGGGCTTTCTGGAATTCCGCCAGCCTTAACATGAAAAGCAATAAGCTCGTTATTTTCATTAAGGGCTGCACGATAGGTAGCCAGATAAGCCGGACGGTAAATACCAGTTGTCATATCGTCTTCTCTAGTATAGATCAGCTTAACCGGAGCTTTCATTTTTTGTGAAATGACAGCTGCTTCAACCATAAAGTGACCATAAAGCCTCCTTCCGAAACCACCTCCCATACGTGTCATTTGGACATCAACTTGTTCCAGTTCCATACCCAATCGAGCAGCAACCGTTTTTTCCATAAATTCAGGAGTCTGTATTGGTCCCGCGAGCTCTGCCTTATTATCTGTAACGTCAGCAAAGAAATTCATCGGTTCCATGGTGTTATGAGCGAGAAACGGACAAGAATAAGTTCGTTCTATGATTTTGGCTGCTTTTTTGAATACAGCCTCCGGATCTCCATCCTTGCGTTTTACCTCAGCTTTTTTGGCTTGCATTTCATGCATCAAGGCCATATGTCCACTAGAGTTCTCCAAAGCTGAAGGAACATCTTTATTATCGGACCCAATAGATTGCCACTGAATATTTAGCGCTTTTTTTGCATTTAACACCTCCCATGTTGAATTTCCGACTACTACAACCAGATCTGGGTAAGTATTCACATCAGACCATTGTAACTGATAGTCTTCATTATAGGTTTTCATGGTGAAAACGTCTTTGACTCCAGGCATTGCTTTTGCAACAGTATCATCAACTGATTTGAGTTTCATCCCGAAAGCAGGAGGGTGGGCTATCATCGCAACAAGCATTCCATCTCGGTCATAGTCCAATCCATACAAAGGCTGACCGGTTACTATTTTTGGTCCGTCTACATTTTTCCTGGAGGTTCCAATAATTTTAAAGTCTGATATTTCTTTAAGGGCTACTTCTTCAGGAATAGGAATTTGAGAAGCAGCAGACGCCATTTCTCCATAACCTGCTGAATTGCCACTGCTTGCGTGTGTCAAAACACCTTCGTCAGTAGTAATTTCTTCGACTGGAACCTGCCATGCCTGAGCTGCAGCCTCCTTAAGCATATGCCTTGCTGAAGCCCCTGCCATACGAAGACTTCCCCAACCTTGACGGATAGACTGGCTTCCTCCAGCCAGTTGACGGGTAAAAAGATCTGTATTCAATGCGGCCTGTTCTACAATGACATTATTCCAATCAACATCAAGTTCTTCCGCTACGATCATTGGCATAGAAGTTTTAACGTTCTGTCCTATTTCAGGATTAGGAGACATGATGGTGATCAAACCGTTTTCACCAATTTTTAGGTAGGCGTTGATATTAAACCATTCCTTTGGCATGTTAAGGACTTGTTCAGGAGTTGGTTTACAAGATGCCAGCCAGCTAAAACCGAGCATCAATCCTCCCCCGGCAAGTGCAGAACTTTTCAAAAAGGAGCGTCTTCCAAATGTTGTTTTTACGATTGTCATTGTCTTGTGTTTTTTGTGAATGAATACAGTTAATGGGTGCGTCGAAAGAATCGGGTTAAACGTTTTTCATATTGGCCGCAGTCTTGATTGCTTTCTTGATCCTGGTATAGGTGCCACAACGGCAAATATTACCATCCATGACCGCATCGATTTCTTCATCACTGGGATTTGGGGTGTTATTTAAAAATGCACTGGCTTGCATGATTTGTCCAGCCTGGCAATAGCCACATTGGTACACATCGTGCTCTATCCAAGCTTTTTGAACAGGATGGTCGCCATTTTCTGACAAGCCTTCAATTGTAGTGATCTCCTGACTGCCCACGGCAGAAACAGGTACGGAACAGGCGCGAACTGCTACGCCTCCAAGGTGTATGGTGCATGATCCACATTGGGCAATACCGCAACCATATTTGGTGCCCACTAACTTTAAGTGGTCCCTAAGTACCCAAAGTATAGGTGTTGTAGGATCAACCTGAACTTGTTGACTTTTTCCATTAATGTTTAGATTATAATCAGCCATGATTTAAATTTTTTAAGAATAGTATCAAGCTATTTCTCGATGTATCCAGAATTGGTTTTTTTATTAAAAGTTATGCTCCCTTATCATCTGAACTAAAAAGTGATGAGGCCAATAAATTTAGTAAAAAGATAACTAGAAAAAAAGGTATCGCTAAAAAGTTTTGAACAACGATTTGATTTTCAGTTATATGGGTATATAGAAATAATTCTGAATGATACTTAAATTAAAATGACCTTAGTTCAACTTCTTTATAGCCATGGTCATGGCTTTAAAGCATTCTGTTTGACTACCCTTTTCATCCATAAGTGGCGGATTATAATAATCATCGATAAAACTTTCGGCAGAAGACCATACAGTTTGCATCATTCCTAAATATTTTTTACCGGTCTGTGTAGTAGAATTGTTTTTAAAATCAACCATCATGCTCACTTGAGCTTTAGCCACTTCGGGCTTTCTCCATGGACATGCAATCACATCAAACCCTTTTAAAGCGAAATAGGCAGGTGTAGGAATAGCTTTTTCATAATGCCAATCACAAATAACAACTGTTTTGGGAATCATATCAATGGCTCTTGCCGTATTGTTCATACTGGCTTCCCACATACCAATATCTGAAGTTGAGGCGTCGATCAATCGATCTCCCCACATCCATAATCTTTGTTCATTTGCAGCTAAATGGTTGCTTAACCGGGTCACTTCTTCCGCAAATAAAGTTGCCGGATCCATTCCTTTGCAACGAGGACATTTTGGGTCAGCGATATAAAATACTTCGTCTAATCCAGCATGAAAAGCTTTTGCCTCAAATACCTCCATGATCTCATCAATCAAATCAAATACCACATCATGCACTTGAGGGTGCTGAGGACAATAACTCTTGCAATACAAACCATCGTCATTGGGCCATTCATATTTTTCAGGAATTTTCACATGTGGCGTTTCGTCAAATTCAGGATAAACTTCTAAAAGCTTATTCGTTTTTTCAGCCCAACTTTGATGCCCCAAGAGGTTCACCTGGGGAATAAGATTGATACCATTCTTTTTACTTGCCGCTACAATTTTTTTGACATCTTCTTGAGTAAGTGGGTTTTCATCTTGTAACTCAGGACGTGATTTGTAGGCATAATTGAAATCCACTCTCAGAACAAGGGTATTGATTCCTGCCGGAGCAAGTTCATTTTCAATAAAATCAACAAACTTTTCAACACCCTTTCGGTTGGGTGCTGCGATACAAAAACCGTTTACTGCAAATACATTTTGAGCGATCATCATGCAGGGATAAAGTAGGACAATGAACAGCAAGTAAAGTGTCTTTCTCATTTTAATTTCTTGTGTTGTTTCCATTGATTTAAATCGTTTAGTATTGTGAAAACCTATTTTTAAAAAATAAATCGTTTTGTCTTGTCAGACTTTCTTTCCCTTCAGGAAGAGGAAAAAACTAAAAAACGTTCAATAAAAGTACAAAAATAGTACTATGAACTAAGGGTATATGACTTATTTTAAGAAGGAGTAAAACACATGATCAACTCTTTCAGTAAATACACCTTTTTTAGGATTTTAAATATATTTTTGCAAGATGTTACAAGTAAACAACATTGCATTTACCTACAATGAAGAAAAACCTTTGCTCCAAGGTATAAATTTCACTTTGAATAAAGGCGAACATTTATGTGTTATGGGCGAAAGCGGTTGCGGAAAATCTACTTTGTTAAAGGTCATTTATGGATTGTTGGATGTACAGGAAGGTTCTATTTTTTGGAATGAGGATGAGGTACTGGGACCTGCATTTCATTTGATACCTGGAATAAAGTATTTTAAATATGTCGCCCAGGATTTCGATTTAATGCCTTACACCAGTGTTTCAGATAATATTTCTAAATTTTTATCGAGAATTTATGCGGAAGAATCTAAGAGAAGAACCCAGGAACTTCTTGAGGTGATTGAAATGACCGCTTTCGCAGATGTGAAAGTTAAAACGCTAAGTGGAGGACAACAACAGCGTGTCGCTATTGCAAGGGCTTTGGCCAAGGAGCCTGAGTTGTTGTTATTGGATGAACCATTTGGTCAAATCGATAATTTTAAAAAGCGTTCTTTACGAAGGATGCTTTTTTCATATTTAAAAGAAAAAAGTATTGCCTGTATAGTGGCAACACATGATGCGGAAGATGCGCTTTCATTTGCTGATAAAATGATTGTGATTCAAAATAGTGAAATCATTGCCGCCGGCACACCACAAGACTTGTATAAGAATCCTGGCAGCAAGTATGTGGCCTCTTTGTTTGATGATGTCAATGAGATTTTTATACAGGGTAAAAAGGAATTACTATATCCTCATCAAGTAAAAATTGTAGAAAACTCTGAGTGGAAAGCTAAGGTGATCAATACCTATTTCAAGGGAACTTATTGGTTAATAGAGTTGAGTTTTAATGATCAAATTATCTTTGTAAATCACTTTAAGGATGTCCAAAAATTAAAAACAGTTTTTTTGCAGATAGATGGAAATCGTTAATGGGGTAAACCCATTTTCTTGAGAATTTCAATATACTTAGGCTCATCCTTAAGTATCTCATAATAAGTATATTTTGGTGAAATATAGGGCAAGAAATTATCCCTTACTTCATAATCTTTTTCAAAGCATTCTGCTGCTTTCTCAAGATTACCCAGTTTAACATACCTTTCCGCTTTTACAGCCTCACTCAAATAACAATCATTACCGTATATCTCGTTCATTCTAAACATTTCCTCGATGGCAGCGATATGACCATTTTCATAAAAAGACTTTAAAACAGCTTCTTTACCTTCCTTATTCCATTGTCCAAAGAACGTAAGTTTTTCATCCCATAATTTAATCCATTTTTCATATTCTCCATTTTTATAAGTATGCTCCATTTGAACCTCATTTAAATTTATTTTTCCAAAATCAAAATTGGGATCAATAGAAAGAGATTTCTCAAAAGCTTTAATGGCACCTTGTTTGTCGTCATTGTTCCCCCAAATCACAACTCCATAAAGCCCAATGACTAATGGTTTCATAGGGTCTAATTCAAGGCCAATAGTTGCTTGCTCATTTGATTCATCTAATCTGCGCAAAATCATCAACAAATGTGCATAGTACATTCTGGTTATTGCATTATTTGGATCCAATTCAATGGATTTTAAAAACTCTCTTTCGCCTTTTTGCCAGTCCCATTCGGTCCATACTGCAAGAATCGCTGCTACTTGATGAGCCTTGGCTGAATTGGGATCTAATTCAAGGGCCTTGTTTAGATATGGATATACTTTTGGAAGGGTAACTGATTTTGGTAAAAATTCAAAAAAACTGAATAAGCCCCATGCATTTGCAAGCCCTGCATAAGGATCTGCCCATTCGGGATCTAATTCAGTGGCCAGTTGAAAATACTCTAAGGCTTTTCCAGTCGACTCTTCATCTAGTTTTCCCCAATAATAGACGCCTTTTAAATAAGCATCATAAGCTTCAGGATTTACTTTTCTTGATGTTGCCAACAGACGATCTTCCTTAGGGGTGAGTACAATATCAATTTCTTTAGAAATTTGTTTGGTCACATTATTGTAAAAATTCAAGATTTCTCCTCTTTCAATTTTATAATCCTGCACCCAAACTTGCTCTTCTTCGGGGAATGCACGAATGAGTCTAATTTGAACGCAAATAGAATCTTCTCCCATGCATGAAATTTCACCTTCAATTGCTGCATCAACATTTAATTCAGTAGCTATATCAGGAATAGAAGTATTACTGTCTTTAAAAGAATTGGATGAGGTTTTTGAAGGTACCCGTAGTGCACTGATTTTTTGCATATCACCTATTAAAGAGGATTGCATCCCGGCAACAAAGTATGCTAAAGAATCATTACCTGTGAAATTATCAAACGGTAATATGGCCAAAGATTGAATGCGTCCTTTTTTGGCTGCACCAAATTCTTGCAGGGACCATCTACTGCCTATAACGATGAGAATGATCAAAACAAGACTGCCCATGACCATCTTTACCGAAA
>CBDULU010000108.1:0-6832 GCA_965368155.1 uncultured Flavobacteriaceae bacterium | reverse complement strand
TTACCTCGCCGATTTTCACTTCTTCTCCACCTTCAGGAAGATTAGGTACGATTGTTCCTGCTGTTGCAGGTACTACGGTATACCCCTCGTCAGATTTTTCATAATAGGCTCCCCCATAGTAGTAGTTGTTAGTGGTTTCATTTACCTCCACTACTTCTGCCTCTTTCGGTATTGTCTTGACTGTAGCACCTACAGGAGCCTGAACCACAGTATACCCTCCGTCTGATTCAACGTAATAGGTTCCCTGATCATAGTGATATTTCTGGTTGTTTATACTTACAATGATGGCGGTAGTAGCAATTGTTGCTGCGAACCAGCCCCATGGATGCCATGCAGGCCCCCAATAGAAAGGTCTGTAAGGATGATAAAAATAGGGGCGATGGCAATAATAACCAAATCCGCCATATCTGTAAGGTGGCCTGGCATACCCTCTGGAGCCTGCTACGACCCTTGTGTTATTTTTATTAATATTAATATTTTTACTATTATCAATATTTATATTATTACCTCCTCTGTTATTGGTCACTTTAGACCTGTCAACATTTTTGTTAGATCTGTCAATATTTTTGCTAGACCTGTCAACCGATTTGTTAGATCTGTCAACCGATTTGTTAGACCTGTCAACCGATTTGTTTGTGTTTCGATTGGTGCTGTTATTTCTATTTGTACTTCGATTGCTAGAGATGTTTTTGCGGTCTGTAGACTTTTGATGTCCTCCGTTTATTGATCTGTTCCCTGCAGGCCTCGATGCGGTCTGTCTTGTGTTTGAAGCTTTGCCGCGATTGCTTGAACTTTGCCGGGTTGTATTTCGATTTGCCGCAGACCTGTTAGGGGCTTGTCTGGACATGGATTGCCCTCCTCGACCACCACCTCTTGAAGCAGCATGGCCCATGCGTTGAGCAAACAGGTCATTAGTGGATAGTAAGGCGATTGTAAAAATGAAAATAAATACTGAATACTTGGTTTTGTTTTGTAGAGACATAAGATTATATGTTATGAGGTGTAACTGCTATTTTGCTAAAATGTTAATTTCTGATGCTTTGGACGGAGGATTGAATTCAAAAACGGAGTCCGGAATAACCGGGTTAAGCACCCAATTGTTGAAGGTGCCTTCATATTGCTTGTTTCCATCATTTTTATAAATGATCACAAACTTTTTAGGCAAATTATAAGCATCATTAGATATCCAATATTGAACTTCCATTTCTTTATTCGTGGTTTTAAGATGAAAACAAGGCTCGTTATCTACTGTTTTTTCACCTAGATACTGAACAGTATCAAAGGAATCCAGGATGTCATCAGTAAAAGACGGGTAGAAAAAATCAGCAGCGGGAACCTCAATATTATATTTCATATAAAGCGTATCAATGGTTGATATGATATTGTCGGGGGCATCTATTTTGGCAAAGTTATTCTCAGTATAAGAGTAATAGGTAACGTCAATACCATTATACCAGAAGCCTCGATTGCCCTTATCGCCATTGATCTTAACAACAGTTTTATCGGGACCAACCATAATGACTTTAGACTCGTTAAACGTTTTGATCAAGCCGAGATCAGGATCCATAATATCCTGCGAAGAGCTTAAATCATAACTGCAGGATTCCAATTCACCAATCACGTCATTCATGTGATCTAAGATATTCACAGCCACTGCATCTATTTTTGGTTCTTGCCCATAACCAAATGATGTAACTAATAGTATCAGGGCTAAAAAATAATTTTTCATAGAGTAAGGTTTAAAAATTGGTTGTTAATGGTATAAATATAATTATTATTCTTTTATTTACATAACATGAAAATTGTATTTGCCACAAACAACAAGCACAAATTAGAAGAGGTCAAAGATCTTTTACCAAAAGAGATAGAGGTATTGACGCTAAATGAGATCAAGTGCTATGAAGATATTGAAGAAACGGAAGAAACCCTTGAAGGGAATGCAAAGATCAAATCTGATCATGTAAAAATGCACTATGGTTTTGATTGTTTCGCCGATGATACGGGACTGGAAGTAGAGGCGCTTAACGGAGAACCTGGTGTTTATTCTGCAAGATATGCAGGGGAGGAGGCCACCTTTGACGATAATGTGCAAAAATTATTAGCCGCGATGAAGGGTGTTCAAAACAGGAAAGCCCGTTTTAGAACTGTGATTTCCTTGTATTTAGATGGAAAACAATTGTTTTTTGAGGGAATCTGTGACGGGTTTATAGAGGCATCTGTTTCAGGAACAAAGGGATTCGGTTATGACCCGATTTTTAGACCTGAGGGCTTTGATCAAACTTTTGCAGAAATGGACCTCAATGCAAAAGGACGTATTTCACATAGAGGAAAAGCTGTTGCGAAACTGGTTACTTACCTTAAAAGTCAACTCTAAAACAGGGTGATCTGTCCATCCTCATCATCCTCATCATCCTCACTGCCATTTTCTGATTCAGAGTTTGACTTCGTTGCATTCGAAGGTGCTTCAATGATTTCCTCTTCAACAAGTTCAACTTCTTCGAGCACAGGTTCTTCATAAGGAAGCGATTCTAATAAATTGATGTCTTTTATTTTTTCTACAGTTAATTGATTACCAAGAGCTTTAATGCCCTTAACTGCAATGAACTCTTCAAAGTTTAAAATTTCATTTTCAAGACTTCTTTTTGAATAGATCACCTCGGCCATCGGTCGAAAATCCATGGCAACGATCATGAGTTTTGACCCTGCATGTTCAGAAATAAATTTTTCCTCACGATCAGGATGTTCTATCATAAATCGCTTGACATAATAGCGTTCCCTTTCTCCGTCAAAGTAAACTACAGATATCGGTTTATTGGGTTTCCATTTTTCCAGAACGATCATGTCGCTGTCAAAATGTGTATTGAGATTTGGAATAATGGTTTTGACTTCACCTTTTTGATTGATGATCAGCAGCCTGTCATCTGCAGTGAATTCGCCTATAAGGTCACCGCGTTCATCAACATTCAGCCTTTGAACCGTTTCATCAAACCAGATTTTTCTTGGCTTTAATGTAGAAACCCCTTTTTCTTTGAATTCGATCTTTTTGATCGGATATTTCGTAACGATATTACCTCGACTTGCACGTCCTTTAATAGCCAGTTCTGCAAGATCAATATCCCACTTAAGCTTTTTAATAAGTCCTACGGCCCTTAAATTGATGGAAATTACCTCAGCTTCGCCATTAGGGTTTGCTGTAAAATAGAGCACCTTAGACCCCTTGGATCCAGCGGTAAGGTCGTATTCTTTATCTCTGGTGATGGCGGTAACAGCAAACCTTTTCATATAGGTGAAACCAGTTTTCCCATCCTTGTAGAGCATATTGTAAATGGTTCTTTTATCTTTCTTTTTAAAGACTGCGGTATGGATGATGTTCTTGCCTACAAAGGTTTTACTATCCACCTTGGTAACCATCATTTTTCCATCGCTTCTAAAAACAATAACGTCATCTATATCTGCACAATCGGCTACAAATTCATCCTTTTTTAAGGAGGTACCAACAAAACCTTCAGCCCGATTAACATATAATTTTGAATTCCTCATCACCACTTTGGTAGCCACGATGTCCTCAAAAATTCTAATATCTGTTTTACGTTCTTTTCCTTTACCGAACTTATCTTTTAAATTCTTGAAATAATCAATTGTATATTCAATGATATTGGCTAGATCTTTTTTTACAAGGGCAATTTTTTCTTCCAGACCTTCAATAAACTGCTTGGCCTTGTCTATATCGAATTTAGAGATCTTCTTGATTCGGATTTCTGTCAATTTAACGATGTCCTCCTCGGTTACGGCTCTTTTAAGATGTTTGATATGGGGTTTTAATCCCTTATCAATAGCGTCTAAAACACCTTGCCAGGTTTCTTCTTCTTCAATGTCTCGATAGATTCTGTTTTCTATAAATATTCTTTCCAAAGAAGAGAAATGCCATTGTTCTTCTAACTCAGCCAACTGGATCTCAAGCTCCTGGGTCAACAAGTCTACCGTATGATTTGTTGAATGCTTGAGCGCATCTTTTACGCCAATAAATACAGGTTTATTGTTTTCTATGATACAACAGATCGGCGAAATGGACACTTCACAACTGGTAAAGGCATAAAGCGCATCAATCGTTTTATCCGGAGAAACACCACTGGGCAGATGTATCAATATCTCAACATCTTTGGCGGTATTATCTTCTATTTTTTTGATCTTGATCTTCCCTTTTTCATTGGCCTTTAAAATTGACTCAATAAGTGAAGAAGTAGTGGTGCCATATGGAATCTCAGTAATGACAAGTGAGCTTTTGTCCTTTTGAGATATTTTCGCTCTAACCCTAACTTTGCCACCTCTTTTGCCTTCATTATAGTTGGTGACATCTGCAATCCCACCTGTTAAAAAATCAGGAAAAATGGAAAAACTCTGGCCTTTTAAAATTTTGATGGAGGCTTGAATCAATTCAAGAAAATTATGAGGCAGGATCTTCGTAGAGAGTCCTACAGCAATCCCTTCGGCTCCCTGGGCGAGCAACAGCGGGAATTTTACCGGTAAATCTATAGGTTCCTTTCTCCTGCCATCGTAGGAAGCCTGCCATTTGGTGGTTTTCGGGTTAAATACAACCGCCGTAGCAAATTTTGACAGTCTGGCTTCAATATACCTGGAAGCAGCTGCACGATCACCTGTAAGGATATTCCCCCAGTTTCCCTGCATGTCGATCAATAATTCCTTTTGCCCGAGTTGCACCATGGCATCTGCGATACTGGCATCACCATGAGGATGGTATTGCATGGTGTGGCCAACCAGATTTGCTACTTTATTATAGCGCCCGTCATCAAGATCTTTCATTGACTGCATGATCCTTCTCTGAACTGGCTTAAAGCCATCATTGATGCCGGGAACCGCTCTTTCCAGAATTACATAAGAGGCATAATCCAGAAACCAGTCTTCATACATACCGCCAATTTTTGTGATGGTATCTTCGTTTTGATCTTTATTTTCTTCTAACTCTTCGTATTCAGCCATTGATATTTACTGTACGGATATTAATTTATACCTCCTCGATCAGGTCCAATTCGACCTTGAGGTTGTTGATAATGAATTTTTGTCTTTCCGGTGTGTTTTTTCCCATATAAAACTCAAGCAATTTTTCAATGGAAGTTTCCTTATTGAGCATGACAGGGTCAAGCCGGATGTCTTTTCCGATAAAATGAACAAATTCATTGGGCGATATTTCGCCAAGCCCTTTGAATCGTGTTATCTCGGGTTTACCTCTTAACTGGTTCATGGCCTTTTGTCTTTCTTTTTCAGAATAGCAGTAGTAGGTATCCTTTTTATCCCTGACCCTGAAAAGCGGCGTGTCTAAAATATACAAATGTCCTTCTTTGATCACCTCTGGAAAGAACTGAAGAAAGAACGTGATCAATAATAATCTGATATGCATACCATCAACATCCGCATCAGTTGCAATAACGATATTGTTATAGCGTAAATTTTCAATCCCATCCTCAATGTTAAGTGCGGCCTGAAGTAAGTTGAATTCTTCATTTTCATATACAATCTTTTTACTGAGTCCATATGAATTCAAAGGCTTTCCTTTTAAGCTAAATACAGCTTGTGTATTGACATTTCTTGATTTTGTGATCGAGCCGCTTGCAGAATCTCCCTCAGTGATAAAGAGCGTGCTTTCCAGGCGGTCATTTTTTTTCATATCACTTAAATGGATCCGGCAATCGCGCAATTTCTTATTGTGAAGACTTGCCTTTTTGGCTCTTTCTCTTGCAATCTTTCTAATACCAGATAACTCTTTACGCTCTTTTTCAGCTTGAACGATTTTTCGCTGAATGTTTTCTGCTGTTTCAGGATTTCTGTGTAAATAATTATCCAATCTTCTTTTTACAAAATCATGGATAAAGGTTCTTACCGTCGGTAGACCTCCTCCCATTTCTGTAGAGCCTAATTTGGTTTTGGTCTGACTCTCGAAAATAGGTTCCATCACTTTGATACTGATCGCGCATACCACGGATTTTCGAATGTCAGAAGCGTCAAAATTTTTCCCGAAAAATTCCCGAATTGTTTTCACAATAGCTTCTCTGAAAGCGTTTTGATGTGTACCGCCTTGCGTGGTATGTTGCCCGTTTACAAAAGAGTGATATTCCTCGCTATATTGAGATTTACTGTAGGTTAGGGCAATTTCAATATCATCCTCCATCAAATGAATGATGGGAAAGAGTTTGGATTCTTCGGAGATGTTCTCGTTGAGCAAGTCTTTTAAACCATGCTCAGAACGGTATTTTTCTCCGTTAAAAATAATGGTAAGACCCGTATTGAGATACACATAGTTCTTGATCATTTTTACCACATATTCATTTCTGAACTTGTAATGTGGAAAAATATCAAGATCGGGAACAAAGGATACTTTGGTTCCTTTTCTCAAAGTAGAAGGTTCTTGTGCCGCATCATTGACAAGATTTCCTTGTTCGAACTCAGCTATTTTGGTAAGGTTATCACGTACCGATTGTACTTTAAAGTAAGATGATAAGGCATTGACAGCCTTTGTACCTACGCCGTTAAGCCCTACAGATTTTTTAAATGCTTTTGAATCGTATTTACCTCCGGTATTCATTTTTGAAACCACATCCACAACCTTACCCAAAGGAATACCTCTTCCAAAATCCCGAACGGAGACCTGGTTATTTTTTACAGAAATCTCAATGGTTTTTCCTGCACCCATGACATACTCATCAATAGAATTGTCTAGCACTTCTTTGATCAGAATATAAATACCATCATCCGGTGCAGAACCATCACCCAATTTACCCATATACATACCTGGACGCATCCTGATATGTTCCTTCCA
>CBDULU010000107.1:0-6874 GCA_965368155.1 uncultured Flavobacteriaceae bacterium | reverse complement strand
ACCAATATGCAATGAGTCTGCCGTTGGATCAAAGCCAATATAGGCGGCTGTTGATTCCTTTTGCAGCTGCTCTTCTGTGCCGGGCATGATATTATGCAGGAGTCCTCTCCAACGCAACTCTTCAACAAAGTTCTTCTTCATTCTTAGAAATTTGCAGCAAATATAAAAAAGAAAGCCTTGTTTGAATTCATATCTTGGAAATATTCACTCAAATTAAGAGATTTATCAAAGCCTCATTATCATTCAATTGTTTATTTTCGTAACATGATTTTGGTAACCGGCGGAACTGGCTTGGTGGGCTCACACCTATTATATCATCTTTTACTTGAAAATGATAGTGTTCGCGCTATTCATCAAAAAAACAGTGATCTCAACGCTGTAAAAAGAGTTTTTCAATTTTATGGACCGGATACAGAAAGTCTTTTCAATAAGATACGTTGGGTTGAGGCGAGTTTAAATGACATTCCCGAGCTTGAAAAAGCATTTGAGAATGTAAATTATGTCTATCACTGTGCGGCAATCATCTCTTTTGCATCAAAAGACTATCAGAAAATGAGGAAGGTCAATATACATGGTACAACAAATATTGTGAATCTATGTATAAGTAATCAAGTCGAAAAACTATGTTTTGTAAGTTCTGTTGCTGCCATTGAAAATGGTGCTGAAGGCGAATTGATGGATGAAGCGGATAATTGGAACAATGCTACCGACAAAAGTGATTATGCCATCACAAAGTATGGAGCCGAAATGGAAGTTTGGAGAGCTTCTCAGGAAGGTATTCCTGTGACGATTGTTAATCCGGGAGTCATTCTGGGCTCTGGTTTCTTGCAAAAGGGCTCTGGTACTCTTTTTAGTAATGTGCAAAAAGGCCTAAAATTTTATTCTGAAGGAGTCACTGGTTTCGTTGGGGTTCAGGATGTGGTTAAAATCATGATTCAATTGATGCGTTCAACCTTGACCGATCAACGCTTTGTCCTGGTTTCAGAAAATCTCTCCTATAAAGATGTCTTATTTATGATTGCTGATGCACTCGGAAAACAACGGCCTAAGATCAAAATCAACAAATTGATCAGTGCTTTTGTATGGCGCTTCGAATTTTTGCGAAGTAAAATCACGCTTTCAACTCCTTTATTAACGAAATATACAGCAAAATCAGCTATGTCAAACCATCCCTATACGGCTGAAAAAATAAAAAAGGAACTGGATTTTGAATTTGAGCCTATAAGTAGCTGTATAAAAAAAGTTGCTCGTGATATAAATACTTAGGTTGACTTGTTATTCTGAAAAGAAATTAATTTTTCATATTTGGCTCCTTTTCAATACTATCATTCTTTCTTAAGTCTTCTCTGTTTTTATCTGAAAAATCCGTAATAGAATCTCCCTGAGGCTCCATAATATCTTTAAGATTTCCTATTCTGCGTTCTACTTCTTCAAAAATATCCTCATACTCCTGAATATGGGCAGTATAATATATATTAGACTCAGCAAACCTGGTACTGTCTATATTGTGTTTTAGATACACCAAAGACATATAGTTCCTGTTCTTCTCCAAATGAATATTCTGTATATTGGAGGTTCCGACGGCCAAGTGCATGTCATAGAGTAAATCGATCATTTCTGACTTTCCGATCAATCCTTCAGGTTTCTCGTAGTTTACCTTATCTTGACAACCAAGTAGGAAAATGACCAATAAAAATGCATAAATTGTTTTCATTATCTCTCAAATAGTAATCGCTTACCTTTTATTTGATCATTAAAAACGCCTTTGTTATATATCAGCTGACCGTTTACAAAGGTATGGGTCACCTGAGAATGGAAAGTCGTTCCTTCAAATGGGGACCAACCACATTTATACAAAATATTGTCTTTACTAACCGTTTGACTCTGATTAGGGTCAATCAATACGAGATCAGCATAATGGCCCTTCTTAACAAAGCCCCTTTTCTCTATTTTAAATAATCGGGCCGGATTATGGCACATTTTCTCCACAACTTTTTCCAAACTGATTTTTCCTTGTTTTACGGCCTCCATCATCGCTAAAAGCCCATGCTGTACGAGGGGGCCACCACTAGGTGCCTTTGTATACACCTGCCTTTTCTCTTCCAAAGTATGTGGCGCGTGATCTGTCGCAATCACATCGATCCTGTCATCAAGTAAGGCTTTCCATAGCCCTGCTTTATCTGATTCGGATTTCACTGCAGGGTTCCATTTGATAAACGCTCCCTTTTCTTTATAATCTCTGTCATCAAACCATAAATGATGAATACAAACTTCAGCAGTGATCTGTTTTTCCTCAAGCGGTATTTTATTGGTAAACAGATCTGTTTCAATCGCGGTCGATAAATGAAAAACATGTAGCCTTGCTCCTGTTTTTTTCGCAAGATTAATGGCTTTTGATGATGATAAATAGCAAGCCTCTGCACTTCTTATGACAGGATGCATTTCCATCGGAATATCCTCACCATAAATGCTTTTTTGCTTGTCTAAATTATTTTTTATAGTCGTCTCGTCTTCGCAGTGGACTGCGATAAGGAGTTTTGTAGACGAAAATATTTTTTCGAGTACTTCTTCATCATCCACTAACATATTACCTGTTGAAGAACCTAAAAACAACTTAATTGCAGCAACATTTTTAGGATTCGTTTTTAAAAGTTCCTCAAGATTATCACTAGTTCCCCCCATCATAAAAGAGTAGTTGGCATACGAATCTTTTGCCGCTATTTGGAACTTATCTTCCAGTAATTCCTGAGTTGTTGCCTGTGGTACCGTATTTGGCATTTCTATAAAAGAAGTGATTCCTCCGGCTACAGCCGCCCTGGATTCAGTGGCGATATTCGCCTTGTGAGTAAGCCCCGGTTCGCGAAAATGTACCTGATCATCTATAATTCCGGGGATCAAAAGCTTTCCTGAGGCATCAATAATCTTCGTGTTTTGCGGGAAATCTTCAATATGTTCACTAATTTCCTTTATCATTTCACCTTCGATCAGCACATCGCATATCGATGTGCGCCCTTCATTAACAAGGCTGGCATTTCTTATTAACGTGTTGATAATCATAATTTTCTATTTTTTTGGTGGTTTTGGTAAGCCCGCAAATCTCATTTTTATAATACCAAAAATGGCTTCCGTAATAATGGTCTTGCTCATTTTGGATTCTCCAAGGGTCCGGTCTGTAAAAATAACTGATACTTCCTGAATATTAAAACCATGTTTCCATGCTTTAAATTTCATTTCTATTTGAAAGGCATAGCCTACAAATCTTATTTTATCTAACTGAATCTTCTCCAGTACCTTTCTGTTATAACATACAAAGCCTGCTGTAGTGTCATTAAAAGGCATTCCCGTTACAAAACGAACATATTTTGATGCAAAATATGACAATAATACCCTTTTCATAGGCCAGTTCACCACATTAACTCCATTTGAGTATCTGGAACCAATCGAAACATCTGCTCCTTCTTTCACACATTTGTCATATAACCTCACAAGATCTTTCGGATTGTGAGAGAAATCAGCATCCATTTCTATAATATAATCGTATTTCCTTTTTATGGCCCATTTAAACCCGTGGATATAGGCTCTTCCCAGCCCATCTTTTTTATTTCTTACCTCCAAAAAAAGACTTTTGGGATGTTCTTCTTGCAGTTCCTTAACAATATCAGCTGTTCCGTCCGGAGAACTATCATCAACAATTAGTATATCAAAACATTTCGTTTGAGAAAATGTCGCTCTAATGATCTTCTCAATATTCTCCTTCTCATTGAAGGTAGGAATAATAACCAGCGTATCTTGCATAATACTTATTTAGTAGGGCAAAGGTAAAATAAATAATTGCTAATTTTGTGTTAAGAATATGCTTAATGAAAATATTAAAAGATCCTAAGTTCCAGTTTTTTTCCATACTTCTTTTATTTCTTGTAATTAACTTGTTACAAAGTCGTTTTACCTACCTTTTTGAAGATGAAGCTTACTATTATGTCTGGTCGAAAGACCTTGCCTTTGGATATTTTGATCATCCCCCAATGGTTGCGCTTTGGGCAGCACTTGGAAACCGTATTTTAGATGGAGAACTTGGCTTAAGGTTATTGAGTACGATCAGTTTTTCCTTGATGCTATGGGTTATTTGGTCTATGATCGATTTTAAAGAGAAATGGAAGCATGTAGCTCTGTTTTTTCTTGTAGTTATTTCCTTAACCTTTTGGCAGGTCTTTGGTTTTATCATCACTCCTGATACGCCCCTGTTACTTTTCACCGCTTTGTTTTTAATGGCTTATAAGCGATTTCTTGCAAATGAAAACCTTGTAAACATACTGTTTCTGGGCTTTGCTATGGCGGGAATGCTCTATAGTAAGTATCATGGGATTCTTATGATTGGTTTTGTGGTTATTTCTCATTTGAAATTATTAAAAAATCCCAGGTTTTGGATGGCAGGTCTTTTTGGTCTGCTTCTTTTCCTTCCTCATCTCAACTGGCAATATCAAAATGGCTTTCCGTCATTTGAATACCATTTAAAAGAAAGAGGTAAAAAACCTTATAGTATCCTCAATAACCTTACCCACCTTGTCAATATGATTGCCGTTGTTGGTCTTACTTTTCCGGTTGTGTACCACGCGTTTTTTAAACAGAAAGTAAAAAGTATATTTGAAAGATCCCTTAAGTTTATAGTATATGGGTTCTTTGTCTTTTTCTTGATAAGTTCATTCAAGTCTGAGCCACAGGCCCAATGGGTCATCGTCATACTAATACCTATACTCCTTATTGTATTTCCTTTTTTTATTCATCATCACAAAGCCCGTCGTTGGTTGATGATACTCGGGAGTATACAATTTGGTATTATCCTGATCATCAGGGTCTTTTTCGCTTTTCCATCTATTTCTCCTATTGAACTGGAACCTCATGTATCACAGCAGTGGATTCCTGATTTAAAGACCAATACCGAAAGTAAGCCAGTAGTATTTGTCAATTCCTATCGAAATGCTTCTCTCTATAATTTTTACACAGGTATTAAAACACATTCTTATAGTATTTTAAAGGGAAGAAAAAGTCAATATAACCTACTTGATTTCGAAGCGAATATGCAGGGTGAAGATGTCTATAGTGCCACTTCTTTTGTCAAAGATCAGCCAAAATTAGCAAAAAGATATAGCAGCTATATATATGGTAGGCTCATTAAGAATTACCAAACATTTGAAAAAGTACAATGTTTGATCGAATCGCAGGAGCTATCCATAACATCCGGTATAAATGAATTTAAATTTACAATGATCAATACTTATGATAAAAATATTACTTTTGACCAGGTTCATTTTTATGGTGTTTTTCAAGGTTATAAAAATAAAATTATTGCCAAAGTTCCTTTGCAAATAAACGGTGTGACGGATTTATTACCCAATGAGAAAAATGTGTTTAAGGCCGTTTTTGAGGCTCCCAAACTTAATGAAAATGAGATGATTACATTTAGAGTCGCTCTAGAATTTTATGACTTGCAGGAAGGCTTTCAGGGAAATAAAGTACCTGTGGTAATGATGAATCAAATTACTAACGAATAATAGATCATGTTTGAGGGTGTAGAAAAAATATCTGTAACCAGTGATTGGATCACACTGATCTTTCTAGCTGTCTTGATCCTCATTGCCGTTATTCAATTCAATTTTACTGAGCGATTTTCCAAACTATTCTCTCTGGTCTATTCAGAAAAATATTATACAGATTATATCAAAACCCGTCCTTTGATATTCAATTGGTACCATGTTATTTTCTTTTTTATCATAATTTTTAACATTTCCCTTTATATTTATTTTACGTTAAATGCCTTTTCTACCCCTGAGATGCAAGGGCAGTTTTATTTCTATTTTCAAATTTTTATCATGACACTTGGCTACTTCATTTTAAGGTATTTTGTAGGTCTTTTTTTGGGTAATATATTTGAGTTAGAAGAGGGTCAAAATTACTTTACTTTTCTTAAAATAAGTAACTTAGCTCTAGTTTCTGTCATCATTTTTCCTTTGCTTATACTGACCAATTACAGTGTGGGGTTTTTTCATAAGTTTTTGATAACTTTCGGTATAGTGGTTTCATTGGCCTTTGCTTTATTTCGTTACTTTGTATTGATCAAAAATGAAAAATTAAGTTTTAACAATTTGTTCTATTTATTTTTGTACCTTTGCGCCCTTGAATTAGCCCCCTTTATAGTTGTTTATAAACTGTTTGTTGAATAAAACAAAATTATATGAAAGTAAAAACTATACTCGTATCACAACCCGCTCCAAAAGCAGAACAATCTCCTTATTTTGATCTGATGAACAAACAAAAAGTGAAAATTGATTTTCGCTCTTTTATTCATGTTGAAGGAGAATCATCGAGAGAGGTAAGAAATCAGAAAATTGATTTTTTAAGTTTTTCAGCAGTAATTTTTACAAGCAGAAATGCAGTAGATCACTACTTTAGAATAGCTGACGAAATGAGAGTTACTATTCCGGACGACATGAAATATTTTTGTCTTTCTGAAGCAGTCGCTTTTTATTTGCAAAAATATGTGGTTTACAGAAAGCGCAAGATCTACGTAGGAACCAGAACATTTGATGATCTGATACCTTTGATTAAGAAACATAAATCTGAAAAATTCCTTTTACCTTGTTCTGATCATGTTAAAGAAACAATGATCGATAAAATGAACAGCCTCAGTGTAGAATGGAAGAGGGCTGTATTGTTTAAAACGGTTATTAGCGATCTTTCTGATCTAGAAAATGTGTTTTATGATGTGTTGGTTTTCTTTAGTCCAAGTGGAATAAAGTCTTTATTTGAGAACTTTCCTACTTTTAAGCAAAACAATACCAGAATTGCTGTATTTGGAAACTCAACAGTAAAAGCAGCT
>CBDULU010000106.1:0-6929 GCA_965368155.1 uncultured Flavobacteriaceae bacterium | reverse complement strand
TTAAACACTTTTGTGTTAAACGGTCCTTATGACCATGTTAATACTACTTTTTAGAAGTAAGCATATGAATCACCCAGGTTGATGGTTAAGGAGAATCTTAAAGTACTTTCCAGCGGATTGTTCACATCTGATGCATTGATCAAATACGAAATATCAAGCGTTGTACTTCTGAATTTAAATCCTGTACCCAAAGTGAAAAACTGTCTGTTCCCTTTGTTGGCAGATTCATGAAAATAACCTGCTCTTACCGAAAAAACGTCGTTGTATAAATATTCTGCACTTGCCTGCCAGATAAACTCTTCCATTTCCTCTTCAAACCCTCTTGGTGCATCATAAAATGACTGAACCATTCCCTGGAGAAACCCTACATTATCATCTTTTCCTGAGATGATTTCTCCTGTGGCATTATCCCTTATAGGGGGAGTGGGAACCAATAATTTATTGAGTTCAAGATTGGCTGTTATCGTATTTGCGTTGTCGAGTATAAAATCAAAACCACCTCCCATTTTTAAGTTGGTAGGAATAAAACTCTCGTCTCCGCCAAGCACAAGTTCCACTTTTGGACCCATATTTGACAAATTTACTCCGGCTCTCCAACGACCGTTAAAGTCACCAAAGTTCTTTTCTTCACTCTGATAGAACATGGAAACATCAACGGCAAATGTGTTCACAGTCTGTATTTCTGAATTATCTACCCGTACGGCAAGATCTGAATGAATAAATCTCAAGCCTACAGCCATGGAAATCACTTCACTCAATTTTAGAGAGTAAGCTCCATCAATGGCAAATTCATTCGGATTTTCTGAACCCAGACTAATACCCGAACCATCGGTCAGTTCAATGGATCCCAGTGAAAAATAAGTAAGACTTGTTGACCATGCACTTCTCTCATTAATTTTATTAGCCACAAACAAACTGGTCAGACTCACGTCATTGGTCAAATTTCTGAGCCATGGTGTATAGTTCAATCCTATTTGCCATTGTGACTCTGAAAAAGCATATTTGGCAGCATTGTAATGCATAGAACTGACATCTGAAGATGTAGCAGCTCCCATATCTGCCAGACCTCCGGCCCTGGCATCAGGTGCGATTAATAAAAATGGAGCAGCAGTCGTAATAGGATTTACTTCGTCTTGTGCATAGGAACTAAAAATTCCAAGAAAAGTAGCGATGGCAATTAGACTTATTTTTTTCATCTAATAATTAGTTTTTAGGGATTTAGATCTAAATTGTTATTGTAATATGACAAGTTTTTCAAATTTTTCTGCCTGTGCATTTGATATTTGAGATCTAACAAGAAGTTTGTATACATAAACGCCCTTACCAATTTTGTTGCCAAAATCATCAAGACCATTCCAGGAAATTTCCCTGGATAAGAGTCCGTCTGACTGCACAGATCGGTGAAGGGTTTTTACGAGTTTTCCTGAAACCGTAAAAATTTGTACCTGAACGTCTAATGGTTCATTTGGTTTGTTATGATTAAACCAAAATTCGGTATAATTAATGAACGGATTCGGATAATTCAATACATTACTTAATATTAAGTCATTGTCATTGACTACAATAAAACTTAACGTTGATTCTGATGGATTATTGTATGTATCCCAACATTTAAATTTAATTGTATGTAAACCGGGCTCCAGATCGCGAAAAGGGAACTTGACTTTCCCTTTTTGGAAGTCATTTAACTCCGTTTCAAAATAGTCATTTAAGACATAAGGATTGTTATTGTCATCGTCCAGAATGGCTATGATATCATGGTCAACTGCTGTTATAGAGGTGTTGATTCCTGAAATATCTTCCAGAATGGCATAAAGAATAGGAGAGGAGCTGGTATTACCCCCATCTACAAAAGATTCATCATTCATAAAAAGTCTGATCTCAGGGCCTTCTGAATCTTCAGGTGCATTAGGGTCTATACCACCAATAGTAATACTAAGATCAGAACCGTTTCGGTCAGAGATCTGGTTATCAGCATAAAGGCTGATCTTGGCCTTTCCATAGGCGATTCGTATGTCTTTAGGAACTATAAAATCAAAGGAAAAAAGGCCATTGTCTACACTGGCCCTGCCACTAAAAATTTTACTTTCAATAGCCGTGAACTCCATTTTCTGCCCAAGATTGTCATTGTCGAGTGTCTTTTTATCAAGGGGCTTGTCATAAATTGTAGCCGAGAGGGTGCCATTGAAATTAGTTAAGGGCTGCCCGTTTTCATCGGTGATGATACCTTCTAACTTTATTCTTGATAATGCTTTTAAGGTATCCCGACTTTTAGTGAGATCGATCTCATTCATTTTTGTGAGTTTGATACTGGGTTTGGCCTGGGCCAGTTTCATGGCGGGATCACCAAAACTGTACACAAAAAATCGTTGTGAAGAGAAGGATTGATGTTTGGTGTACATTAGTGCTTCAGAGATACTTTGGTCCTGTCCTTCAAAATTCAAAAGGTTTCTAATCAGGTTTCGATTAAAAACTTCTCCTTGGCTGATAAAAATTTCTCTGGTTGTTGAAATCAAATGAGAGGTTCCCCCTCTTGCATTCCATAAAGTGTATTCACCTGCTGAAAGTCTGTTCGGGTTATCAAATCTTGTAAATTCACAAGTAACCGTAATAAAAAGTGGGAGGTTATTATAGTTATTCCAGTTTTGAATTTGTGGAATTTCCAGGATCCTTTCCGCTGCCCAACCGTTTACACCACCATGTCCGAAATAATCGAGCATCAGTGTACCCGTTTCCACGGCATTATTGATCGCTTCATTTACTGTGGGATATAGTTCTCCTCCTGCCGAAGATTCCTGCTGATAGGCATCTGCATAGATCTTTTTTATGTTGAAGGAAGGTTTTTTCTCTTCAATTTCTTCAGCTATGAGATCAAGAGCCTGTTGTAAAACAAATTCAACGGAATTATCAGGGTCATCTGCCACGAAGGTGACCTTATTTCTCCAGTTTCCTAAGGAATTATTGGCATAATAATTAAGTGTTTTATCGATGCTTTCCCTAGCTTGCATTATTGATGTTACAGGATATCGGCCTATGGCAACATCCTGCATATCGGCATTTCCGAGAGTTCCTTCATTGGCATCCATCATGCCAAAATAGTCATCCGTGACATAGCCTGTTGCCAGATTAAAACTTTCATAAGATTGAAAGGCGGGCACTATGTTGTTGTTATCAGTAATCCTGTCTTTGAAATCAAACGAGGCATCGCCGAAAAGGCAAACATACCTGATCTTGTTTTGTTCGCTGGAAGCGTTGAGATAGAGAAACCGTATAAAATCACGTATCGCGGTGAGATCAGGTGAGCCTGACCCAAATTCGTTATATATTTCTTCAAGATCTACAAGAGCCACTTTCAGTCCAGAGTTGTTACGGTGATAGTCAGCGAGTCTTTCGGCTTCCGACAGTAAATTTCCCCGACTAATAATCACATAATCAAGATCTTTTAAGCCATGCAGATTCTGATTCACTATTTGATTGTTCTCAATAGTTTCAGGTATAAAAAATGGCTCGGTACCCAGCACAGTATAGGCTTTGGGTCCCCCATAAGCATTGAAAACAAAATCATTAGAATTCCCGATGTTCAGTATCTTTTTGGGGTTGATGGGATCACTAACATCCCACAGATCAGTGATATTATTCACATTTGAAATAGTGTATTCGTAGATACTTCCAGGATTGTTAGCATTTGTATTTTGAAAGGAAAACTGGGCCCCACGTGCCACCAACCTGCATGTGCCAATAACTTCTATAAAATCGAGATAGGCTCGAGAAGAAGGATTTCCCGCGTTGTTGTAGGTAATTTGAATATCGACTTGTTCGTTATCAAGTAGCGCGGTTTCTACCTTTTCATCCGAGTAGGCCTTTGTAAGAGAATTCCTTTGAATACGAGGGTACTTCAGTAGCATCAATTCCTGACCGTTAACCCGAACATTCATTTGGGTATCAGAGCTTGACATGGCAACACCCCGAACCCTGATGCTAACTTCTTCATCACGATCCAGATCATTAAAATCAAAACTAAAATTCCTTGTTTCCTGAAAACTAAAATCCTCTCCCATCCATTGCTGTCCGTTTGCAAAGAGGTTGACATCCTCTATCTCGTGAAAATCAAATTTATGATAGGTATTAATTTGATTATTTGCAGATTGATCTAAGGGAGTTGAGGTGCTTATTCTTTTACCAGGACCTTTGTCAGTTGTTATAAAATAATATGCATAGTCACTGTAGATATTAATGTTATGTTTTGACAGTTTGTATTGAGTATTGTCAATTTCCCAATGATGAGGTCCTTGAGCATAGAAGAGGATATAATCGTCATTGTCAAAAACACCATCTTGTTCTCCTTCTATAAAAATTGAATTTTCCTGCAGGTCATCATACCTAAAATCACTGTTTAATTGAGAAAGCATTTTTCCTCCGTTACCGTAAATTCTTATATTTTTTGGATCAAGCCCTGAAGTATTTATACCTATTTGTTGCAAAAGATCTCTGTCAATTTTAAAAACACCAGTTGTGTCGACCCTGAATTTATACCAGGATCCATTGGCGAGAACCGAACGATCTGTATAGGAAGTAATACTTTTATTTACTGCGTTACCTGCTGTATTTGTATTTAACGTATAATCGAGGGTAAAGGAAACAATCTTTTTTACCCGTCCGTTTTCCTGAAGAATTGGTGTTAAATTAAGAATTGCTACAGAATTATTCTTTATTTTTGTGACCTTAAATTCACTTTTAATCTCAGTGGGGATTTTATTTACCTGAATGTTGTTTAAACTATTGGGTGATAAGTCAGAAAATTTAACATTTTTTATGATATAGTCTTGTACTATTGTGTTGTTTTGCACGTTAAATACATGTGTAGAACTAGGAACATTATTTTCATCGAAAACATTACCTTCTACCAAAGGTAAAACCAGGGAAGTTTCTTCATTAAGATAAACCGAACTGTTATCATTCCATGACAAGTTAAATGTCTTGGATTCAGAAATTTGAGCGAATGAAAGCAAGCATTGAAGAGAGAGTATAAAAAAAAGGAAATACTTTTTTAAGGACATATGGGGTTTAAATCATTCAAAATTAAACATTTTACGACATTATACATAATAAAGAAATAAAACAATCGTTATACAAGCATTGAAACCGGAAAAATGTGGGGTGAGTACCTTATATAATCCAAATCAATAGTTTTTGTATTTATCTAAAAAATAGTCAATCAATAATTATGAAAAAGTTTAACAGTAACAAAGTTCTACTCATACTATTATCAACTGTGCTTCTGGCAAGTTGTTCTAAAAGTAATAAGAGTGTTTCCACATTAACGGGTTGGGAATATAACAATCCGAAGTATGGTGGTTTTCAAGCCAATGCCAATTATCGTGAACTTGGTCCTCCACCAGGAATGGTGCTGATCGAAGGAGGTACGTTTACTATGGGTAGTGTGCAAGATGACGTGATGTTCGACTGGAATACAACACCCCAGAAACAACAAGTGCGTTCCTTTTATATGGATGAGGCTGAAGTAACGAATATTGAGTACTTATTGTACCTACAGTATTTAGAAAAAGTATTCCCACCATCTGATGATACTTACAGAAAAATCTATCAGGCTGCATTGCCAGATACTTTGGTGTGGAGAAATACCTTAGGATTCAATGAATTATTAACTGAAAATTATCTCAGACATCCTGCTTATGCTGAATATCCAGTTGTAGGTGTATCTTGGAGACAAGCTTCAGAATACTGTAAGTGGAGGACTGACAGGGTGAATGAAAAAATATTGATTGATAAAGGTGTATTGCATACTTTATTTGATATGGATTCTCTGGATGTCGAAGGAGCAAATAGATTTGATACGGAAACTTATTTAACGAATCCGAACTTGTTATTTGATGGTGATTCAAGTATCTATTACAAGGGAATCAGAGATTTCTCACAGAAAGAGAAAAAATCAGAAGGATCATTTACAGGACGTCATGTGAAAACATCTGATGGTATCCTTGCACAACGTTTCAGACTACCAACAGAGGCAGAATGGGAATATGCTGCCAAGGCAGAGCTCGAAAACAGAGAATACAATTCAATTCGTGGAAGAAAGAAATATTCTTGGAATGGTCATTCAACTCGTGAAGAGTCAAGAAGATATAAAGGTGACCAAATGGCGAACTTTAAGCAAGGAAAAGGAGATTACAGTGGTTTAGCCGGTTGGAGTAATGATGGAGCCGATATTACCATGAAAATCAAATCATATAAGCCAAATGCTTTTGGACTATACGACATGAGTGGGAACGTAGCCGAATGGGTAGCCGATGTCTACAGACCTATCATTGATAATGATGCAAACGATTTCAGTTACTTTAGAGGAAATGTTTTTAACAAAAAGCAAATTGATAAAGAAGGAAATGTTGTTGTAGTAGATTATAACAGCGTAGAGTTTGATACGCTTGATAATGGTAAAATTGTTCCTAAAGATCTTCCGGGTAGTGTGAAATATGTTCCTGTGACCAAGAGAGATGCGTTTATGAGAAACAATTATGAGAAGGCTTATAACATTGACAATAGAGATGGAGATTTAGCTTCTACTAAGCAGTTTTTCAGAGATGAAGATGAGTCAGAAGAAAAGCCAAGGATGTATAACTCGCCTAAGATTCCAAGACAAATTGGTGAAAGTGGATTGATCATTCAACAGTATGATACCAAAACACGTAATACACTGATCAGTGATCAGACCAGAGTTTTCAAAGGTGGATCGTGGAAAGACAGAGCCTTCTGGTTAGACCCAGCTCAAAGAAGATATCTACCTGAGTATATGGCTACGAATTTTATCGGTTTCCGATGTGCGACAGATAAATTAGGTCAGATGTCTTACTCAAGAAGAAGAAAAGAATCGAAATAAGAATATCGAATCTACAAGATTTAAAAAAACTCAA
>CBDULU010000105.1:0-7048 GCA_965368155.1 uncultured Flavobacteriaceae bacterium | reverse complement strand
CAATTTGCAGCAGATAATGGATATGGTTTCAGTGCAACTGATTTGTTGTTACCATTTCCTCAAGCTGAGATTAATTTAAGTGGCGGATTATTGGAGCAAAATCCAGGTTACTAAGGATAGATTTAACTATTAAAAAATTATTATGTATACAATGATAAATTTAAAAAAACTAGTCAATACCAAGGTATTGATGGTTGCAGCAGTAGCGATGACATTTTCTATGTTTTCTTGCTCTGATTTTGAACTCCCTGAGGCAGGATCTATTCCAGATCTTACCCCGCCAAGCGCCAAGTTTGGTGCGGTAGTAAGTCCTGAGAGTAATTTAAAGATCAATTTTGCGAATCTGTCAACAAGTGCGACAGATTATCAATGGGATTTTGGTGACGGAAACTCTTCAACAAGTAAAGATGCGTCAAATACGTATGCTGAAATAGGGCAATATACTGTTACTTTAATTGCTTCTGACAAATTAGGAGCAACCAGTACAACAAGTCAAATAGTTGTAGTAGAGGAACAAAAGGCAATTTTACCGATTGTTCAAGAAGCTGGTTTTGAAGACGGAACACTACCAGACGGATCAGGAGATGGTCGTGATTCTTGGAGAAATGACTTAGGAGGTGTGATTCAGATTACCAGTTCACCTGTATACAGTGGTGAGCAGGCAGCGAAATTCCCATCAGCCGGAGATAGAGTTGCTTACCAGGCATTAACAGTTTCAGCTAACACAGACTATGTAGTTACTTATTATTATACAATGAAGGAAGATGGTGATGGTTCTATGAACGTAGCTATTTTAGGTGGAGGAATAACTGATCTTGATGAGGCCGCAGCCGCGACTATTATCGAAAAGATTGGAACAGATCAAACTGATGCTGATACTTATGTGAAAGTTGATCTTTTCTTCAATACAGGTGATAATACAACGATAGCAATATTGATGACCAATGTTGGTGTAGAATCAAGAGTTGATGAAGTTTCTATAGCATTGTCTGAATAAAACTAGGTTAGGTAATTTCATATGAGTTTTAAATTGAAAATAGTGTTTTTATTCTTGAGTATGTCGTTCATTGTGCCTGTTACTATGGCCCAGAATGTGAGCGATGGCCCCTCCACTAAAAAGGAGAAAAAGAAAAAAAAGCGCAAGTATAAATTACCTGATATAGATTTAAGTCATTGGAAGGTAACCATTCCCGCAGGTGATCCTGCGGAGGTGGAGCCTCCCGAAATATTGGATTATGCCAATAATGAGACGCTTAAGCCATATATGTACAATGACTCAACCCGAGGAGCATTAGTTTTTTATGCTGTTCCAAATGCTACCACCGCAAACACAAAATATTCCAGATCTGAATTACGAGAGCAGATGGAACCTGGCAATAACAATGTGAATTGGACCTTTAAGCAAGGAGGAAAAATGAAAGGAAGGTTGGTTATGGGTGATGTCTCCAAGGGTAAGGATGGTAAGTACCACAAGGTGATGATCATGCAGATTCATGGCCGTTTGACCAATGAGCAACGTGATTTGATCGGGCAGAAGGATAATAATGCGCCACCAATTCTAAAAATATATTGGCAAAATGGTAAGATTAGGGTTAAAACAAAGCAACTCAAGGATCTTTCCATGTCTGAAACGGATATTTTAAGAACGGGTTCCTGGAAGGATGATACAGGCTTTAACTTTGAAGAGAAGGTTGATTTTAGACCTTTTACCCTGGAAGTTAAGGTGTCTGAAGGAAAGCTTGTAGTAGGTCTGAACAATTCAGAGTATAAGGTGTATGATGATATCCATATTGAAAAATGGGGCATATTTGAGAACTACTTTAAAGCTGGTAATTATTTTCAAACCAGAGATGAAGGAGCTCATGCTGAGGTTAAATATTTTTCATTGGAAGTAAGTCATTAAATAGTTTAAGTTAATTATAGCTTGAGAAAAAGGATGTCAAATAGGATCAGGATAACGAGTTTTTCACTCATAGGTTTCTTGTGTTTTGGGTGCCAAAACGATGATGAAGCGCTAACGGTGCCTGTTAATGAACAGCTGCCGGAAGAGGTCTTGCCTGAAGTAACTGAGCCTGAGAAGAACTATAAACTGCCAGATATTGATTTGAGTCATTGGAAGGTAACTTTACCTGTAGGAAACCCTACAGAAGTTTATCCACCTGAGATCCTTGATTACGGCAATAATGAGACACTTAGGCCATTTATGTATAACGATTCTACTGATGGATCATTGGTTTTTTATACATATCCGGGAGCATCGACTGCGAATTCATCTTATTCGAGATCCGAATTAAGAGAATTAATGGACCCCGATGACCTTTCCAAGAATTGGACCTTTGAACAAGGAGGAAGGATGAAGGGTACATTGGCTTTAGATGATATATCTAAAGATAAGGATGGTAAATATCACAGAACGATCATTATGCAAATTCATGGAAGATTGTCTAATGAACAAAAGGATTTGATTGATGCTAAAGACAATAATGCACCACCAATTTTGAAAATATATTGGTATAAAGGGCTGATCAGAGTGAAAAGTAAGTATTTGAAAGATAAAAATGCAGACGCTATTGAAGTGCTAAGAACAGATGCATGGGGAGATGATGATGGATTCAATTTTGAATCATATGTTGGGTTTGAACCATTCAATCTGGAGATTATAGCTAGTTTAGGAAAAATGGAAATTATTCTAAACGAAGAGGAGTCGTATGTGATAGAAAACAAGGATATGTTGCGTTGGAGTGTATTTGAGAATTATTTTAAAGCTGGAAATTATCTTTCGACGAAAGATGAAGGATCATATGCGAAAGTCAAATATTATAGTCTGGAAGTTGAGCATTAAACAGGGCTAAAAGGCAAAATTATAATAGTAATTAGAAAAGATTAGTTATTTGAGTAAATTGAGAAGAAGTCTAGATGAATTTACCGGAATACCCATTAACCGGTAAGTTCATAGACTTTAAAGAATCAAACCAATTATTTTAGCTAAATTTACTTGTTAATTTTGGTTAACCAATTTAAAAAGTTAAAAATGAATCTAGAGCTTATCGTAAAATCTGAGAATACCCAAATTCAGAAAGAGATTATTTATAAGATCAAAGAGTTGATCAATTATAAGAATCTTGAACCTGGAGACAAATTGCCGTCTGAGAGGATGATGTCTGAAAAATTTGGGGTAACCAGAAGTAATATAAGAGAAGCCATTCAAAAACTGGAATTTTATGGCCTCTTAAGATCGATTCCGCAAAGTGGTACTTTTGTGGCAAACATTGGAGTAATTGCGATGAATGGGATGATCGATGATATTTTACAACTCAAGGACCCTGATTTTAAGTCGTTGGTTGAAACGAGAATTCTACTTGAATTAAAATCGGTTAGGCTGGCAGCTTTGAGAAGAACAGATGAGGAACTTGAGAATATCAAAAAGGCTCTTGATGCTTATTCTAATAAAGTGCTTAAAGGCGAAGATGCGGTCCAGGAAGATTTGTTATTTCACTTGTCCATAGCCAATGCATCAGGTAATAGTACTTTAAATACTTTTATGCTGAAAATTACACCTGAGATCATTACCAACTTTGAAAAGTATCATGTATGTGATGATGATCAGGCGCTGAAAGGGATTAAAGAGCATGAAGCAATATTTAAAGCCATAGAAAAACAAGATCCTTCAATGGGTAAAACTAAAATGAAGGAGCATTTTAAAGCATTATATCAGTATTGCTATAATAAGTAAATAGAGAAGTTTGAATTAGATAGATGTGCACGTATCTATCAAGGAATAAAATAACATAAGAGGGAAGTATTACTTACCAACTTTGGAAACCTATTAGTTTCTATCTGTCCGCGATCTTTTATGGATGGTTATTTGGGAATCACCAAACAAAACTCGTAGTAATAAATTAGTAATGAATTGATTGAAGGATTTTTAACTCTTGTTGGAAGGGTTTTATATGTCCGGTAAATCTAAGAATTAATAGTAGTTAGATGAAAATAAAAGGATTAAGATGGTGGGTTATCGCTTTAATTGCTCTGGCAACTGTAATTAATTATATTGATAGACAGGCATTGGTTGTATTATGGCCAAGTATATCAGAAGATTTGTATCCAGATAAGTCAATGACCGAAAGAAAAGAAATTTATGCACTGATTTCAGTGGTTTTTATGTTTTCATATGCATTCGGGCAATCTATATTCGGAAAAATATTTGATAAGGTAGGTACGCGAATTGGCTTTGTTTTATCAATTGGATTTTGGTCAATTTCTACTGCACTTCATGCATTTGCAAGAGGTGTGGTGAGTTTTTCTATTTTCAGATCTTTGTTAGGAGTTTCTGAGGCGGGAAACTGGCCAGGAGCAGCAAAAGGAAATGCGGAATGGTTTCCTATTAAGGAAAGAGCTTTTGCTCAAGGATTATTTAATTCTGGAGCTGCAATAGGAGGTATTGTTGCCATACCAACCATAGCGTTTTTAACCATTTATTTTAGTTGGCAAATGATATTTGTTATCATAGGTCTTATTGGTCTACTTTGGTTAATTCCCTGGTTGATCGTTGTAAAATCTCCTCCCAAAAGTCATCCTTGGTTAACTAAAGAAGAAAAAAAATATATCCTTGAAGGACAAAAAGAAGATAAAGAGGAGTCACTTGAAAACACAGAAGCATATAATCCTCCGGTAAAAGAATTACTTTCACGTAAACAGAGTTGGGGTGTTATTATTGCTTCAGCAGCAATTGATCCTATCTGGTGGTTATTCGTGTTTTGGATTCCTATCTACCTTTCCGAGGTATATAATATGGATGTAAAAGCCATAGGTATTTATGGATGGGTTCCTTATTTAGGTGCTATGCTAGGTGCTTGGTTTGGAGGTTTATTAGCACAAAACAGAATAAAAGCGGGATGGAATGTAAACAAGACGCGTAAGATGGTCATAACCCTGGGATGTGTGATTATGCTTCCTGCCTTATTAGCATTATCTAATCCAGGAACACCAATTGCCGCGGTCTTAATCATGGCTGCAGTTCTGTTTGGTTTTCAAACAGCAATTGGAAACGTACAAACACTACCAAGTGATTTATATGGAAAAAAGACAGTGGGCACACTTTCTGGTTTTTCAGGTACAGCTGCAAAATTAACTGGTGCGGGATTAGTTTCCTTGGTGCCCATGTTAACCATAGGAGGTAATTATACGCCAGCCTTTGTAATTGGAGCGGCTCTGGCATTTATAGTAATGGCAAGTGTTTGGATATTGATCCCTAAGATCGAGCAACTGAAGCCAAAAAAGTAAATTGATTGTAAATCAGTAAAAAAATTTTAAAATAATTAAATAAAATAATTAAAAAAATGAGTAGTAAAGATAAAGTAGCGGTTGTTACAGGAGCAACAGGAGGAATTGGTTTCCAAGTTGCAAAAAGACTAGGTAAAGACGGATATACTGTAATATTAAACGGTATCGAAGATGAAGTAGGAGCAAAAAGAGTTGAAGAATTAACTGCAGAAGGAATTACTGCTGAATATTATGGTTTTGACGTTACTAATGAAGAGGCCGTGACATCAAATATCACTGCTATTGGAGAGAAATACGGTAAAATTGATGTCTTGGTAAACAATGCTGGAGGTCTAGGTGGAAGAGCCAGGTTTGAAGAAATGACCACTGAATTTTATAGGTTCGTAATGGCCTTAAACCTTGACTCTACATTTTTTGCATCAAGAGCAGCTATTCCATTTTTGAAAAAGAGTGATAATGCATCAATAATTAACTATACTTCTATTGCGGGATGGAATGCAGGAGGGCCGGGAGCTGGAATCTATGGAACTTCAAAAGCAGGTGTTCAAGCGATTACCAGAGCATTGGCTAAAGATTTAGCTGAATATGGAATAAGAGTAAATGCTGTATCTCCTGGTACCATCGACACAGATTTTCACAAGCAAATTAAATCGACAAAACCAGAAGTTTTTGCTTCTTGGAAAAACAATATTTTATTAGGAAAGTTAGGACAACCTGAAGAAGTAGCTTCTGTTGTATCATTTTTAGCAAGTAAAGATGCTTCATTCTTAACAGCTGAAACTATTCAGATCACAGGAGGCCAAGGTCTAGGAATTTAAAAATAAAGAAATGAAGTTGAAAGGTAAAGTTGCCGTTGTAACAGGTGGTGGTCGTGATATTGGTCGTGCAGTATGTGTAAAATTAGCGAAAGAAGGCGCCAAAGTTGTTGTTAACTATTTTGACAGTGAAGCTGATAAAGAAACTACCATGGCAGAAATCAAAGCTGTTGGCGGAGAGGCTATTTCGGTTTATGGCGATGTGACCAAACAAAAAGACATCGACAATATGGTTGCCAAAACTAAAGAAGCATTTGGTGAAAAAATTCATATTTTAGTAAATGTTGCCGGAGGTTTATTTGCGAGAAAAACTATTGAAGAACTGGATGAAGCATTTTATGATCTGGTGATGAATGTCAACTTTAAAGGAACAGTATTTGTTACCCAAGCTTTTAAACCCTTAATGGGAGAAGGAGCTTCAATTGTAAACTTTGCTTCCCAAGCCGGTCGTGATGGAGGTGGACCTGGATCGGCGCTTTATGCTTCCTCTAAGGGGGCAGTAATGACTTTGACTAGAAATTGGGCAAAAGAATTTGGTCCTCAAGGAATTAGGATTAACGCGGTTTGCCCGGGTATGATTGCAACCAAGTTTCACGATGATTTCACAAAAGATCAGGTTCGTGCAAATGTGGCGAATTCAACGCCTTTGCGTAGAGAAGGTTCTGCCGAAGAAGTTGCTGATTTAGTGGCTTATTTAGCCTCAGATGAAGCTTCATTTTTAACAGGAAATAATGTAGATATTAATGGAGGTTTAGCCTTCAGCTAAAACAAAAGATAAGAATTCAGAAATGAAAAAAGTAGTAACATTTGGAGAGATCATGCTTAGATTAGCACCTCCGGGTTTTTTAAGGTTTTCACAGGCAAATCAATTTGATGCCATTTACGGCGGAGGAGAGTCTAATGTAGCCGTTTCATTGGCCAATTATGGTGTGCCAGTTGATTTTGTAACG
>CBDULU010000104.1:0-7083 GCA_965368155.1 uncultured Flavobacteriaceae bacterium | reverse complement strand
GTTTCCTTATGTTGTATCTCAGGTTTCAATTTATTCATAAGAAACGGTCCGCTGCTGCAGAGGTTTCTAAAATTGTTTCCAGCAATTAAAGTTCTAAGGCTTTTTTCTCATTTCCGTCCATTAAGAATTCTACCGGATTTTCAAGCGCTTCCTTAACAGCCACTAAAAAGCCAACAGATTCTTTGCCGTCGATAATTCTATGGTCATATGACAGGGCCACATACATAATGGGTCTTATCACTACCTTCCCATCAATGGCAACAGGTCTTTCCACTATATTATGCATACCAAGTATGGCACTTTGAGGTGGATTGATGATAGGAGTTGATAACATGGATCCAAACACACCCCCATTTGTGATGGTGAATGTACCTCCAGTCATTTCATCTACTGTGATCTGTCCATCTCTTGCTCTAATCGCCAATCTTTTTACTTCACTTTCTACACCTTTAAAACTTAGGTTTTCTGCATTTCTAATGACAGGTACCATTAGCCCTTTTGGGCCCGAAACTGCAATAGAAATATCTGCAAAATCATAGGAAACTTTAAAATCGCCATCCATCATCGAATTCACATCAGGAAATAATTTCAAAGCTCTTACCACTGCAAGCGTGAAAAAACTCATAAAACCAAGCCCAACTTCATGTTTCTCCTTAAAACTTTCTTTATACTTCTTTCGAAGATCAAATATGGGCTTCATATCTACCTCGTTAAAAGTAGTTAACATTGCTGTTTCATTTTTTACGGCAACAAGGCGCTCAGCAACCTTACGACGAAGCATGGATAGTTTCTTCCTTTCACTCTTTCTGTTCTCATCATTCAGGGCCTCACCCATCGAAGGAACAGCATTGATAGCATCTTCTTTGGTTATTCTTCCATCCTTTCCAGTCCCTTTGATATTGGCAGCATCAATATTCTTTTCTGCCAATATTTTTTTTGCCGCCGGAGAGGCAGTTCCTGTGGCATATGTTGCATTTTCTGTAGCTGGAGCTTCAACTTCTTTAGTTGCTTCCTCAACCTCTGCGACCTTTGCAACCTCTTTCTTTTTCGAATTAGAAGTCTTAGCCGCACTCATATCGATCAAACATATCACTGCACCTACGTCTACCGCATCACCCTCTTCAGCCTTAAAAGTTATAATCCCGCTTTCTTCAGCAGGTAGTTCAAGCGTAGCCTTGTCTGAATCTACCTCAGCGATAGCCTGATCCTTTTCTACATAGTCTCCATCTTCGACCAACCAACTTGCTACTTCTACTTCAGTTATGGATTCCCCTGGAGAGGGAACTTTCATTTCTAGAATCATTTTATTTCTAATTTATAATGATATTATATTGTTGTTTTATTATCAAATACACTTTCGATTACCCTGCGATGTCTCTTTTTAAAACGAGTGGATGACCCAGCCGCTGGTACGGCATAATATTTTCTGGATCTAACTTTAAGATCCTTTAATTCAAAACGTTGAAGCATATAACTCCAAGCTCCCATGTTTCGCGGTTCTTCCTGAGCCCAAACAAAATCCTCTGCGTTCATATACCTGCCAATGATCTTTTCTATTTTTTCTTCATGAAGAGGAAATAGTTGTTCCAATCTTACCAAGGCAATGTCATTCCTGCCATTTTTATTTCTTTCTTCCAAAAGGTCATAATAGAACTTCCCAGTACAGAACACGACTCTTGTTACTTCCTCAGGAGCTACTGTATCATCTATTACCTCCTGGAATTCACCATCAGTAAAATCTTTTAATTCTGAAACAGCTATTGGGTGTCTTAACAGACTTTTTGGTGTAAAAACTATTAAGGGCTTCCGAAAGTTTCTTTTCATTTGCCTTCTTAGCAGATGAAAAAAGTTGGCTGGATTTGTACAATTCGCAACCGTCATATTATCGTTCGCACAAAGTTGCAGAAATCGTTCTACTCTCGCAGAGGAATGCTCAGAACCCTGGCCTTCATATCCGTGTGGTAAAAGAATCACAATCCCGTTTTGTTGTTTCCATTTATCTTCAGCAGCCGAAATATACTGATCAAACATGATTTGAGCCCCATTGCCAAAATCCCCAAATTGAGCCTCCCAGATGGTCAGCGTATTCGGTGCGGCCATCGCGTAGCCATAGTCAAATCCTAAAACTCCATATTCAGATAATGATGAATTATATATGCTCATCACTCCTTTGTTCTTTGGATTGGTATTCAACAAATTGACTTTTTCTGATGAGATTTCATCCCTTAAAATGGCATGTCTGTGTGAGAAAGTACCTCTCTCAACATCTTGACCCGAAAATCTAACATTATAGCCTTCTTCCATCAAACTTCCAAAGGCGAAAATTTCGCCCATGCTCCAATCCATTTTATTGGTATCAAACACCATTTTAGAACGATCCTTAAGAATCCTTTCTGCTTTTCTCAACAATTTAACCCCTTCCGGTACGGTCGATACAATTTTTGCAATTTTTTCCAATCGTGATTTAGGATATTTAGTCCCTACACTTAACAATAATCCATCCAGGTCCTGATGCATAAATCCGCTCCAGACATTCGCCATAAATGGATTCACTTTGCTCGCAGAATCATCCTTTGACCTATTGAATTCCTTTTCCAGTAAATCCTTATACTCCTGAATCAAATTTGGGAGGTACTGCTCATCAATTACGCCTTCTTTAATTAATTTGGCGTTATAAATATCTCTCGGATTGGGTTGCTTAGAGATCGCTTTATAGAGCATTGGCTGTGTAAATCTCGGCTCATCACCTTCATTATGTCCATATTTTCTATATCCAAGAAGGTCTATAAAAATGTCTCTTTTGAATTTCATCCTGAAATCCAAAGCCATTAACACCGCATGAGTTACAGCCTCAACGTCATCAGCATTCACGTGTAAAACAGGAGACAAAGTAACTTTTGCAACATCAGTACAATATGTACTGGATCTCGCATCCAAATAATTTGTAGTAAATCCAATCTGGTTATTGACTACTATATGCACAGTTCCTCCGGTAGAATATCCCTTTAATTTACTCATTTGTATGAGCTCATATACAATACCTTGCCCAGCTACTGCCGCATCTCCATGAACAACAACGGGTAATAGTTTCGATGAATCTCCGTTATAATCTTCTTCTATTTTCGCTCTGGCAATTCCCTCAGCTACTGCACCAACTGTCTCTAAGTGAGAAGGATTAGGCACCAGATTCATTGTTATCTGCTTGTTACTTTTAAGTGTCTTTTTTATGGTAGACCCTAAATGGTATTTCACATCACCGTCAAAATCATCCTCATCATAATCCTTTCCGTCAAACTCATTGAACAATTCTCTTATCGGTTTTCTAAAAATATTTACCAATGTGTTTAACCTGCCTCGGTGTGCCATTCCCAAAACAAACTCATCAACATCAAATCTTTCCGCAGCTATCCTAAAGAGTCCTCCTAAAGCAGGAATCAAGGTCTCTCCACCTTCAAGTGAAAATCTCTTTTGACCCACATATTTGGTTTGCAAAAACTGTTCAAAAGTAACTGCCTGATTTAATTTAGAAAGAATATATTTTTTTGTGCTTGCTTCGTAGTTAGGGTGGTTATCATTCTCATTCAACTTTTCCTGCCACCATTGAATCTCCTCAGGATTCCTAATAAACATGTATTCTATACCAATGGAATCGCAATAGATGCTTTCCAGATGTTTAATAATTTCAGACAAAGCAGTTGGTTGAAGTCCCAAAATACTGCCTGCATTAAATACAGTATCAAGATCTGTCTTATCCAGCCCAAAATTTTGAAGTTCAAGGGTCGGACTGTAAGATCTCCGGTTTCTCACCGGGTTCGTTTTTGTAAACAAATGCCCCCTGGTTCGGTAACCATTGATCAATTCAATTACCTTAAATTCTTTATATACTTGTTGTGGTATTTCAACATCAACCTTATCTGGCTCTAAAGTATAGTCAGAGTTTGCCAGATCATATCCCTGAAAAAAACTCTTCCAACTCGGCTCAACCGCATCAGGATTCTTTAGATATTGTTGATACAAATCTTCTATAAACCCAGTGTGTACAGTATTTAAAAAGGAAAACCTATCCATTGACAAATGCTTTCAAATTTTAAGAAATTAGTGACAAAAATAAGGTGTTTTGTAATAATACCTATAAAAAAACTGATAAATATCATTTTTCTATAAACAGATGTTATATAGAACAAAGATTAATTGACTATCCTTCAAAAGGGAAGATTCTTAGTTCCTGATTTTACATGAATTTGAATACGAAAAGCCATACCCCTGTATTGGGAAAAAAAGACGCCTAAAAAATGATATAAATCAGATTAATTCAATACTAAAATTATTACATTTGTACTTTATTTAGAATTAGTTTAAATAAGAATAAGGGATATTATAATGACTTCTACACATTTCTATACTGTTTTTGATTATGGATCCATAGATATGGATACCGCAAAAAAGAAAACGAAATGTTGTAAAAAATATAAGAAAAAGGGCAGATTTAACTGTGAAAATTGTCCAAAAGTTTAGTATCGCTTAGGAGACTCTTTTTCCAAAACAAGTTACCTTTTATTGAATTTTCAAAATTTCTGTTCGGTAAATAAAACAGTATCTGCGGAACATATTTAGGGCGTTTCGTCCAAAATCGTTTTCTTTCTTCTTCCAACTGTCTTTAATTAGCGTGATATTATTGGAATTAATCGGTATCGACCAACCAAACCTGTTACCTATTTCTTTCCTTAGTGTTTTTCATTTTAACCAAAACTAATTACCATGAACAAAAAAGTACTGACATTTTTTATGATGACCCTTTTCATTTTAGGGCCCATTTCAATTTTACAGGCCCAAGAGGAGCCTTCCTATGCTATGTGGGAGAGTATGTATATTACTCCTGACAATACTAAATTAAAGGCCTTGAGTGAGGCCATGTCTAAACACAACAAAAAATATCACAAAGAAGGACCTTATTCCGCATCTGTGTACAATGTCGTTTCCGGACCCAATATAGGAAAGCTTGTTTGGCAAATGGGACCTTTAAATTATTCTCATCTAGACAGCAGACCTTCTAAGGATGGCCATGATGAAGACTGGCGCGATAATGTAATGCCAAATGTTAAAAAAATGAGTTCCGGAGAATATTGGAGACAAAATGATGAAATTTCAAATACAAGTATGATGGCAGAAGGAGAAAATCCATATCCTATTCTTCATATCAGATTTCACGAAGTCAATCGTGGACAAAGTTCTCAGGTGAAGCACTTAATGGGTGTTATAGGCTCGACAGTCAAAGCAATGGACGGGGTAAATCCCTGGGGCTTATATATAAACGAATTCCAACAAGGTTATAAAATCGGAAGACATATTGCTTCTGTAGGGTTTTATAAAAATTGGGCTGAATATGATAAGGAAGACACTTTCCAGGCTACCTATGAAAAACTTCATGGAGAAGATTCATGGCAATCATTTTTAGACGGTATCGAGAATACCTTTTCAAATAGTTGGGATGAGATCTGGGAAAGAAATGCCGCTATGAGCGGAAATTGATCAAATAATTAAAATAGCTTTAAAAACTGGAACCTTCCCTCAGGTTCCAGTTTTTCTGTTTTTAGAATTTCTTAATCTTGTTCCAGACTTTTATTTCATCGTCTTCACTTAGTCCTTCTTTTACTTCCACATCTAAACCATCACTAATACCTAAGGTGATATCACGTCGTTCGAAATCCTTCTCACCAATTTTCACCTCAACAAACGGCTTCTTGGTTTTTTCATCAAATTGAACAAGGGCTTCTTTAATCGATAAAACACTGTCTGCTCTTGCTAAAATGATAGAAGCATTAGCACTCAACCCAGCTCTGATAAAGGTCGTGTCTGCTTTGTGTAAAGTTCCTTTGATCTCGAATTGAATTGCGCCGTTCTCAAGCAAACCTTTAGGAGCGATATAATCGAGTACCGCATCAAATGTTGCGTTCTCAATGGCACCTACAGTGATTTCCAAGGGATAACCTTCCTTGATCTTACCTACTTCAGATTCGTCAACCTTTCCCTCAAATATCATTCGATTTACATCGGCCAGGGTGGCAATGGTGGTTCCTTCATTGAAATTATTACTCAAGATCACTTGATTTCCAACCTCTACAGGCATCTCTAACACCATTCCTGAAACAGTTGAGCGAATTAGTGTATTGGCTGAAGTACCAAATGCCTTTGTTGATCCAGTCTTCACAATATCATAATTTTGCCTTGCAGCAGTATAAGACTGTTCTGCCTGCTTGTAGCTCACTTCAGATCTCTCCATCTCCTCTTTGGAAATAACACCTTTTTCAAACAATCCTTTTTGTCGATCATACCTTCTTTTTTCATCATTAAGAGCGATTAATGCAGTTTCTATGGCATTATTCGCCTGGTTCACGGCTGCCAGGTTAGGGACCACTTTAATTTTAGCAATCAGATCATTGGCCTTTATAAGGTCTCCTCCTTCTACATAAATCTCTTCAATAATTCCCGAAATATTTGGCTTGATGATTACTTCTTCCAATGGCAATATACTGCCCGTTGCTACTGTTTTGTTGACAATCGATTTCGTAGATGGTTTTTCAGTTTCATATACTACAGGATCCTCCTTGTTCTTCGAATAGAGGTAATACATTGCTCCTCCAAAGGTGACAAGGATAAATACTAAAATAAAAATGGTTACTGACTTCTTCATTGTTCTTTTTTTCAATATTAGTTAATCTGTACTTAGTGCCTCAATCGGCCTTATTTTAATGGCATTCTGGGCAGGTATAAGTCCTGCAAATAAACCTGAAACTATTAGGATGGTCAAGGCTATAGTTACAACGCCAAGATTCACACTAGGGTTCGCAAACATATCAATAGGATCTGTCATTTCAAGCGCATAATTCAAACCATAAATCAGCACAGCTCCAAAGACAATACCTGCCATTCCCGAAATTATAGTCAGAAAAACTGACTCCACGAGTATCTGGCTTCTGATTTTTGCCGGTGTTGCTCCTACTGCTCTGCGAATTCCTATTTCTCTGGTTCTTTCTTTGACAACGATCAGCATGATATTACTTACTCCAATAACTCCGGACAGCA
>CBDULU010000103.1:0-7124 GCA_965368155.1 uncultured Flavobacteriaceae bacterium | reverse complement strand
ACATAAATGTATGTTGTCATGAAAGCAGGCAAAAAAGCAATGTTATCTTAATGATTTGCCTGTTCTTCTATTTATACTTTTAGGCTTCCCACCATATCTTCGGGTCTTACCCATTCATCAAATTCTTCAGCTGTTAAAAAACCAAGATTGACAGCTTCTTCTTTTAATGTAGTTCCATTTTTGTGCGCTGTCTTTGCGATTTTTGCCGAATTTTCATATCCGATCTTCGTATTCAGTGCAGTAACCAGCATCAACGAGTTATTCAAAAGTTGTTTGATTTGAGGATAATTTGGTTCTATACCGATGGCACAATTTTCAGTGAATGACGCACAGGCATCTCCAATCAATTGAGCAGACTGCAGGGCATTGGCCGCCATTACAGGTTTGAACACATTTAATTCATAGTGACCAGTCATTCCACCAACTGTTACTGCCACGTCATTTCCAATGACCTGAGCACAAACCATCGTAAGGGCCTCTGCCTGGGTAGGATTAACTTTTCCTGGCATTATTGATGATCCAGGTTCATTGGCCGGAATGATGATTTCACCAATACCACTTCTTGGGCCTGAAGCCAACATTCTGATGTCATTGGCTATTTTCATAAGAGAAACGGCTAATTGTTTTAAGGCACCATGAGTCTCTACGACTGCGTCATGTGCGGCAAGTGCTTCAAACTTATTTTCAGCAGTAATAAAAGGAAGGTCTGTAAATTCTGCAATATACTTGGCCACAAGTTCTGAATAACCTTCAGGGGTATTAATTCCTGTACCTACGGCTGTACCACCCAAGGCAAGTTCTGCAAGATGGTCCAAGGTATTGTTCAAGGCTTTTAGTCCATGATCAAGTTGAGAGACATAACCAGAAAATTCCTGACCCAAGGTTAAAGGAGTCGCATCCATCAAGTGGGTTCGTCCTATCTTCACCACATTCGAAAATTCGATTGATTTTTGCTGTAGCGTATTGCGTAATTGTTCTACTCCCGGTATGGTCACTTCAACAATCTTCTTATAAATCGCAATGTGCATTCCTGTAGGGAAAGTATCATTAGAAGATTGTGACTTGTTTACATCGTCATTGGGGTGTATATAACGATCCGCACTATTTAAATCTCCTCCTGCGTTAACATGGGCTTTATTGGCAATCACTTCATTACAATTCATATTGCTCTGAGTTCCGGAACCTGTCTGCCAAATGACCAAAGGGAATTGATCGAATAATTCTCCGGCTAATATTTCATCACATACTGTAGCGATGGCATCTCTTTTTTCTTTATCAAGAACACCGAGGTCATGATTGGTATAAGCAGCCGCTTTCTTCAAATAAGCAAATCCTTCTATGATTTCCTTTGGCATTGAAGCTTCAGCACCTATCTTAAAATTGTTTCTTGATCTTTCAGTTTGAGCTCCCCAGAACTTGTCTGCTGGCACCTGCACTTCACCAATTGTATCGTGTTCTATTCTGTATTTCATGGGTAAATATTTTGTAATACTAATGAGTCCCAAAGATACGAAATAGACCTTAGAAAAGAATTGTTAAAGTCCCGAAATTTAGTTTTCAGGCCATATGAAAAACGATGTTTTTTGAAGGCTTTAACCTCTAGCCTCCGAACCCTTCCCCGTCATCATCATCCATACCTCCACGTTGACGCTGACGTTCTTTTTTCTGATTGAACCTATATGTAAAAGTAAGTCTGAATTGTCTTTGTCTCCATTGGAATTCACTGTTTTCAGCAAAGGTGTCTGTTGTGGTTTCAGATATTCTTTTTCTTGAATTGAAAAGATCATCGACATTAAAGACCAAGGTCCCATTTCCTTTTAAAATATCTTTACTAAAAGCCATATTAGCCATAAACATACCTTGACTTTTGGTTTGAGCATTTTGTCGAGGACCCCTAAACATCATAGTAGTTTGCCAATCTATTTTGGCTGGCAAGGTTAATTTAGAAGTCCCTCTTGCAAACCAACTGGTAAAACTTGATCCAAAATCAACACCCTCATACTCTCCATCTAAAGTTGAATTATAGAAGTTAAAGCTAGCATTGAATCTCCAATTCTTTTTAGGCGTATAATTTGCTGAGAATTCAAAACCATAGCGGTCATCTGTGCTTAAGTTTATCGGTGTCCTTCTTATAATTGGAATTCCATCTTCAGTGGTTTGTCCGGTGTCTTCACTGATAAACTGAAAAACATCAGTAGCATGGGTATAATAAACCGAAGTGTTAAAAGTTACTTTTTGCCATCTTTTGTAGTACCCAAGGTCTACCCCGTGTGAAATGGAAGGATCCAGATCAGGATTTCCCTGAAATATATTTGTCCGACTCGATTGAGATGGAAAAGGATTGATAAATCTTGATCGAGGTCTTCTGATTCGACTATTATATCCTAAGGTTAAATTTTCACTTTCTGTAAATTCATACACAAGATTTGCTGTAGGGAAGGCATTGACGTAGTCTTTTTGATTTAAGGAATCAATTTCCTTACCGGTTGACCGAATGTCAATATCAGTAGCTTCAATCCTAAGCCCCAGAAGTGCAGAGAATTTACCGAATTTGTTTCCGTATTGTCCGTAAAACGCTGATATTAATTCATCATATTCAAAAAGATTGGTCAAGCTATCATTAACGATATAATCACCGTCTTCATTTTCATTAAAAAATCTGTAATCAGTTTCTCTGTCCTCCTTGTTGATTCTAAACCCTAATTCAACCTGCTGGTTTTCACCAATTGGCAACACATAATCACTTTGAATTAAAAATCTCTTTTGTAATTCATTTGAATCAAATTTTTCAGAGGGTTGATCAATCATGTTTGGAAAGGTCTCCTCATTTGTAATCAAACTGTTTTCGTCATCTTTGTTATCCTGATATTGCACCGCCATATCTATTTGATGGCCTTCCTCTTTGAATTTATGCAAGAAATTGAGATCGTATTGAAGTACATTGTCTTTTGAAAATTGATTTTCGATCCTGAGCGTGGAATTGATCAGGTCGTCAAATTCATCAAAAGCGTCAGTCATATTTTCCGAAATGCGATCTCTGTCTGAATTTCTGTATAAAAAGCTAGCGGTAATAGATGTTTCTTCTGCCAAATAATACTCAATACCAAAATTAAGGTTCAAGTTTTTGTTCGTTCTCGTGTAATCAATTTGTTGATTCGTGGATGCAAAACTCGCATTTGGAGAAAAGTAGGTGGTTTCAGCACTGGAATTCCCAGGTGATTCTCTGTCTGTATAACCTATATTGGTAAAAAAGTTTACATTTTTCAGTCTGTAATTCAGGCTTGTAGAAAACCCATAAGTTTCAGGGATACCCGCATTGAGCGTGGCTATACCATTAAAACCAGTAATTTTATCTCTCCTTAAAATGATATTAAGAATACCAGCTGTACCTTCAGCGTCATAACGCGCAGACGGACTTGTAATTACCTCGACTTTCTCAATAGCATCGGCCGGAAATTGTCTTAATGCTTCTGCGTCATTTAGGCCTATCAGTCCACTAGGTTTGCCGTTGATCAATATCCTTACATTTTCATTTCCTCTCAAACTAACAACACCTTCGGCGTCTACGGTTACGGAAGGTACATTGTCCAACACATCACTGGCTGTTCCTCCTCTCACGGTCATATCTTTCCCAACATTATAGATCTTTTTGTCAAGTTTCACTTCAAGAGTGCTTTTCTCTGCAATCACTGTTACTTCGTCCAATGATTCAGCATCCTCTTCCATAAAGATCTCGCCCAGATCCATATTTTTATTCACATCAACACCTTCTATTGCGATAGTTTTAAAGGATAGAAATTCGAAACTGATGTTGTACTTTCCTTTAGGCACTTCAAATAAGAATTTTCCTTTTGCATTCGTCATTCCACCATAAACCTGATTTCCTTTCAGGGGTCTTACGATAACTGTTGCAAATTCAAGTGGAATATCAGCTTCTTTTTCATGAATTTCTCCTTTTAATTCGAACATTTCCCTCTGTGGCTGGCCATTCCCTTGAGGTTTCTGTCTTTCCTGAGACTGTCCCAAAAATGGAAGGAATATAATTATTAGTAGTGTGTAAAATATTTTCATCAGATAAATTAAGGGTATCTTTTTTAAGACAGCGAAGATAGAATTTAGTTTAATCGAGATTTAGTTAATAATATGTTAATTTAAAATACCGTGGAAATTAATTGTCATATTAAAAATATGTATTATTTTTGAGGCATAATTTAAACAACAAGCAAGCATATGGAAATTGGTCAATTTTTAGGGTTTTTAGTTTTTTTAACCGTTTTTACAATGGGTTTTTGGATGCTGATTTTTCTGTTGACTACAGTTGTGCCTTATTGGTTGTTTGGAAATTTGATTGAAAATTGGAAATTGAAAAAAGAAGCCAAAAAGGCAAAATCTTAATCAAACATAGTAACGATACTGTATAAAAAGCTTGTGAAAACAAGCTTTTTTTATTTGACCTGATCCTCTACTTCGAAAATATTCTTGTCTATCTCCTTTGACCTGTTATGACTATTTCTTCGACTACTTTTATTAAAGCGATATGAAAATGACAATAGGTACTGGGTGTCAAAAATGAAATCTCTTTGGGTAATTGTATTTGCCTCCAAGGAACTAAATTTCGCTTTTTTAGTATAAAAGACATCATTTATTTTAAAGCTTAATGTGGCTTGACCTTCCCAGAAATCTTTGGATACGTTTAAGTTAGCATATTGAAAGGCCTCTAATTCTGTAATAGCAGTTTTTTGAGTCGACTGGTATATATAATCAATATTGAATCTTAGTGTATTGTTGATACGATATAGCAGCCTGAAATTACCGTATAGTACCCAGTTGTCATAGTCATAAGCCTTATCTCTGGTTTCGGATAATTGTGAAAAGTAAGGGCTTAGCAAGCCATATAAACGTATTTTATTACTAGGATTGTAGGTGGCTTCTATTTCTAAACCGGTGTAATTAAGTGTTCCGTTATTGATCGGAATTCTGCGGTAAATATCAAACCCATCGTTGGTCTGGGTACCAGTTTTTTCAAGGACGTTAAGGATGCGGTCTGTCGAATTAGAATAAAATAGGGCAGTATTTAAGGATAACTTTTCAAATTCCTGATAGTATTCCAAATAGAAATAATTTGTATAATAGGGCTGGAGATATGGGTTTCCGACCAGAATAAAACGCTCATCTGTAAATGAATTGAAAGGATTCAATTCAGAAATTGTTGGCCTGTCTATGTATTTGGTATAGCCAAGGGATATTACATTTTGATCTTTCAGAGAATATGTCAGTAATGCATTCGGGAAAATATCTTCGTAATTATTGACATATTCGTCATCTATGATTTTTTCTGTTATTGTGGTTTCGGTAATTTCGGTTCTAAGTCCAAGTGAAAAACTAAGCTTGTCGAACTGCTTGCTATAATTGGCATAAAAACCGTAGATATTCTCCTTATAATCTATTTTGCTGCTAAAATCAACAATGGGGTCAAAACGCTGGGTATTTTGATTTAGATTGCTAGAACTAAAGTCATTGGTATAGTTTCTAAAGTTTGCTTTAAATCCAGTCTCAAAACTACTATTATCCTTTAGAGGCAATGTGTAATCCGCCTTTACATAAAAATTATCTACGCTTTCATCTTTTATATATTTCTGCTCTGTCAGTTCATTTCCGGGAAAAGTCTCGGTGTTGAGAATATCTGTTTCGTTATCTGAAAGACTATTGTCGTATTTAATGTCGGCCGAGAATTGATGTCCTTCTTTGTTGAATTTGCTAGTATACTGAAAATAGGCTTCCAAATATCCTTCATCAGAATTGTCATCCACTTTCCTTAGTGAAGATTTTATAAGTTCGTCTAAGGGCTGATAATCATTTAAAAACAATTCGGAATCGTAATTTTTATTCGAATTGGAATATAGAATTGACGAGGTCAACGTGTTCTTTTCGTCCAGATAAAAATCACTACCCAGATTGATTAAAAAACTATTTCGTTGACGATAGTCAGACCTTTCCTGATCAAAATTACCGGTTGGTTGTTGCATATCATCAAGGAAGACTTGCTGAATATCAGTATCCTTTATCCTTACCTGATGGTTAAAACTGACGGTAGAGTACATATTGATCTTATCAGTCTTATAATTGACAAAAGTTGAAAGCCCATCGTTATCTGGTAATCCAACATGGGCCTCAATGGTGCCGTTATAACCTTCAATAGATCTCTTTTTTAGAATGATATTCAGTATGGCACCGCCACCTTCTGCATCGTATTTTGCCGATTGGGAAATCACTTCTACTTTATTAATAGTATTGGCCGGAATCAAGCTTAGAACATCAGCGCTGCTTCTTTGACCACCATAGGGCTTCCCGTCAACCAATATAAGGGCTGAATTACCTCTGATCGTAATATTCCCCTGCCCGTCGACTTTTACTGACGGTGTATTTTCCAACACAGTAACTGCGTTTCCCCCAATATTGGCAATATCCTTTGAAGCATTATAGATTTTTTTAGTTAGGGTATGGTCAACAAGTTTACTTCTGGCAATGAGTTCAATTTCTTCGAGGTTTTCACTATTCTGTTCCAATTCAATGGTGCCCATTTCCATATCCTGGTCAATGCTCAGGACTTGAATGATAAAGGGTTGAAATGATAATGACTCGATGATGCAATAGTATTTGCCATCGGGAACAGAAAGTTCAAATTTACCTTCTTTATCAGTCACATCTCCTGTAAGTTCACTTGTATGAATATCCTGCAATGTCACCGTTACAAACTGCAAGGGTAAGTGTGTATCAGCATCTTTTACTTGGCCGATTATATCGTTTGTTTCTGTGGTTACCTGACCTATTAAACTGAAGGAGAGGAGAAACATGATCAGGTTAAATAATAATTTCATTACAAAAATGCGTAATCTGATAAAAGTAGTCTATTCAGTACAATCAAAAAATAGTGGTTTAGGGGTATTTTTAGTCATTTACAATTTGACTAAAATTAATCAGATAAGCTCCTTTATTTTTTCCGGAGGTCTGCCAATGACAGCAACCTCTTCATGAACAACGATAGGTCTTTCAATAAGCTTTGGGAAACTGACCATTGCTTCAATGATTTCTTTTTCACTAAGCGCTTTGTTTTTGAAATTTTC
>CBDULU010000102.1:0-7127 GCA_965368155.1 uncultured Flavobacteriaceae bacterium | reverse complement strand
GGTGATTGAGTAAGGTGTCTAATCCGGTTTTTTGTTTTGCTGAGATCAGGATCCAATTGGGTTGCCTCGTTGAAATATCTGCAATTTGCCCATCGCTCAAGGCGTCAGCTTTATTCAACAAAGTCAATATCTTTTTCTGTGGATATTTCTCCTGGAGTTCCTGTTCTTCCTTGGATAAATTGTTTAAGTCGAGTTTGTTACTTGCATCAATCAAATGCAATACAAGCTGTGCCTTTTCGATATTTTCAAAGGTCTTTTGGATACCGATATTTTCAACCACGTCCTTGGTGTCACGAATTCCGGCTGTATCAATAAAACGATAGGTGACCCCCTGTAAGGCAATTTCATCTTCAATCGCATCACGCGTAGTTCCTGCAATGTCACTTACAATCGCTTTTTCTTCATTTAATAAGGCATTGAGCAAGGTTGATTTTCCCACATTTGGTTCTCCCACAATGGCTACAGGAATGCCATTTTTTAAAACATTGCCAAGAGCAAATGAATCGATAAGCTTTTTGATGACTTGGGTGATTTTGCTGATCAATTCCTGAAAGGCAGTTCTGTCAGCAAACTCGACATCCTCTTCTGAAAAATCCAGTTCGAGCTCGATCAAAGAGGCAAAATTTAACAGCTCGGCCCTTAGGTTAGCGATCTCATTTGAAAACCCTCCACGCATTTGCTGCATGGCAATACTGTGAGAGCTCTGAGAATCTGAAGCGATCACATCGGCTACAGCTTCTGCCTGACTTAAATCCATCTTTCCATTTAAAAAGGCCCGGAGTGTAAATTCACCTGCATCAGCATGTCTGGCTCCCTTACTAAGAAATAATTGAAGAATTTCCTTTTGAATATATGCTGATCCATGACAAGAAATTTCCACCACATTTTCACCTGTATAGGAATGAGGTGTTTTAAACACAGTCACCAACGCCTCATCAACTATTCTGTCGCCGTCGGTGATATAGCCCAAATGAACCGTATGAGAGGCCACTGTCTTTAATGATTTGTTCTTTCCTTTTGGTTCGAAAAAATCATTCACCAGATCTATAGCTGCTGAACCTGATAATCTGATCACGGCGATGGCGCCTACGCCAAATGGTGTAGCCAGTGCTATGATGGTGTCTTGTGAGATACTTGAGCTTGCTTGCATGGATTGAATCTTTAGATCAGCTGTTGGCAAAGGTACATACATTTCATTTTATTTGCCTGTAACAAATTAAGGAGTTCAACGTCAAATAAAAAAACATTTACATGAGAGAAGACAGACAAACCTTGATGTTGGCGCATTTGAGTCAATTGTTAGACCTGGTAACCGGATTCGGCGGATTTTTAGTGCCAGTTGTTATCTGGATCAGCAAGAAAGATGAAATCTATGATATGGATGAACAGGGTAAAGGCATCATTAATTTTCAATTAAGCATGTTTTTATATGCCCTGATCTGTGTTCCTTTAATTCTTTTGATCGGATTGGGATTGCTGGGATTGATTGCGATTGGCATTCTTTGTCTTGTATTTCCTGTGATCAATGCGATTAAGGTCAACAATGGGGAAGAGCCTCATTATCCATTATCCATAAGGTTTATCAATTAGTCATTGTTAACCATGGACCCTTGCTGTGGTACCGCGGTTTCTCATAAATTCGGCTTCATAAGCCAGTAAGCCTTCCCATTTTTTATCGACGATCTGTCTGTCCTGGTATTGACGGGCAAATCCAAGAAACACAGTATAGTGGTTGGCTTCGGAGACCATAAGATCTCTGTAAAAATCAGCAAGCTCCTTGTCTTCAATATTTTCTGAAAATACTTTAAACCTTTCACAACTTCTTGCCTCGATCATGGCGGCGATCAGAAGACGTTGTATCAAAGCATCAGTGCGGTCCTTCGTCTTTGGAAAAAACGAATGCAAGTGCTTGGCGTAGTCGTTTTTTTGCTCTCTGCCCAAAACCATGCCCCGAGCGACCATGAACTCATGAACCATTTTAAAATGCTCCATTTCTTCAATGGCAATATCACTCATGGCCCTGACTAGTTCGGTTTCCTCAGAATAGTTGATAATAATTGAAACAGCATTTGAAGCCGCTTTTTGTTCTGCAAATGCATGATCTGTAAACACTTGTTGCAGGCCACTTTTGGCCACTTCTACCCATGAAGTGGAGGTTTCAAATTTCAGTCCTAACATGATCTTTGTGATTGTTGTCCTTCTCGGATTTTTATACGATGCAAATTTAGAATATATATTCCATATGCATGGTTTTCGGATAGGCTTGTTCTTAAAAAAAAGGCTATTTTAGAGAAAATTTTGAAATTTGAAAAAACTAGAGCGTAGTTTAAATTTAACTTCGGTGATAGCCATAAGTATTGGAGGTATGCTCGGTAGTGGGATATTTGTACTTCCTGGTATTGCTGCTGCAAAAACCGGGTCTTCCATTTGGCTTGCTTATCTAATTGCAGCTATTTGTATTTTACCTGCTGCGCTGTCCAAATCTGAATTGGCAACCGCCATGCCCTCATCTGGCGGTACCTATTTATATATAGAAAGGGCCTTTGGTCCAATTTTTGGAACCATAGCCGGTATAGGCCTTTGGTTGTCCTTGTTACTCAAAAGTGCTTTTGCCCTGGTTGGTTTCGGAGCTTATCTTTCTGTTCTGGCAAAAATGCCGCTCGGGGTAACTAAATATGTGGCTATTTTCTTTTTGGGCCTTATTCTTTTGCTCAATATTTTTGGTGTCAAAAAGGTAGGAAAAGTACAGATCGTGATTGTGAGTATATCATTGATCACCTTGGCTATGGTCCTTGTTTTCGGTTTGCCGACCGTTGATCCGGAATTATTGGACCCTTTTTATTCCGATGGTGCAATGGGGCTGATTTCTACTGTTGCTTTTGTATATATTTCTTACGCCGGCGTGACTAAAGTGGCAGCCATCGCGGGTGAAATTAAGAATCCTAATAAAAATTTGCCAAGAGCCATGATCCTGTCACTTTTTATCATGACATTGATCTATGTTTCGGTCGCTTTTGCTTTAGTTGGGAACATTCCTATGGAACAATTAGCAACTGACCTGCATCCCATTTATACGATTGCTGCCATCAATGGAGGATCATATATTGGATATATTGTAGCAATAATTGGGGTTATTACGCTTATTTCAATGGCGAATTCAGGCGTACTGGCGGCCTCTCGTTTTCCCTTTGCTATGGCGATGGATAAGTTACTTCCTGAATTTATGGGAAAGATCCATAGCAAATACTTAACGCCTGTATCTTCAATTATCCTGACTTGTATTACAATGGCGCTGGTTATTTTGTTTCTTGATGTGGTGAAAATCGCTAAGCTTGCCAGTGCTTTTATGGTGATGATGTTTATCTCTGTCAACCTATGTGTGGTTATCCTAAGAGAAACCTCTGCCCAATGGTATAATCCTACCTATAAATCTCCCTTGTATCCATTTGTACAGATCTTCGGTATAGTTTCCGGAATCATTTTATTGATATTTCTTGGGTTCATTCCGCTTTTAGCAATTTTAACCATAGTATTACTGGGTTACCTTATTTATTTAAAAATTGGTAAAAAGACGGCAAGAACAGGTGTTTTAAGGAAATATGGGCATCGTCCTGCACTGTACCTATTGTATAATAAGAATAGAAATAATAAAAACGAGCCTCTCGATATGTCGAAGATCAATAACTCTGTTCTCGACGGTAAAATTGCTTCCGAAGCTGGAGTCGTCATTCCTTTATTTGGCAATGAAAAGTCTCCCGAAATGCTATTGGAGATAGGAGCGGCATTGAACAAAAAAGAGGTCACCCAAGCGGTAAATATTACGGAGGTACCCAATCAAACCTTCCTGGATGCAGTAATGGAAGACAATCCAAAAATTCATTCTTTGGCGAGACGGATCTCAGGCCTGGCGAGGGCAAGGAATGTGAAAATTGACTTTGAAGCTGTGGTGACTCATGATCTGTCTGAAACCATTCAGGAACTGAGTGATCAGACGCATTCAGACTGGATGGTCATGGGCTGGAATGCAAGGGCGCATAAGGGTATACTTGTTAGAAATCCAATAGGATGGTTTGTTGACCATGTGAATTCAGATTTTGCACTTTTTAGAGATAATGGAGTTCGATATATCAGTAAGGTAGTCATGGCTTTAAGGCCGGGTAGAAAGGACAAAAATTTTGTGGCTATTGCAGATCGGGTGTGTTTATTCTATAAAGCGTCCCTGACACTTTTGCATGTGGTCGATGATGACATGTCCGACGCCGATATGGCTTTGATAGAAGCGTCCTCCAATGCTTTGCTCAAGAAGGTGTCTTCTCCTTCAAATGTAATTGTCAAGCGAGCTAAGAACCCTATTGAAACCATATCAGTTACGTCGGCCGAATATGATCTTCTCATTATAGGAACCCCTGAGAAAGGGAACTGGCAAAACATTTTACTAGGTAAAAATAAGGATAGATTTGCTGATAGTTCGGCTTGCTCAGTGCTGAGGCTTACTGTTAAAGGGTAAATTGAATTAAAGATCCAAATTGAATTTTTTTCTTAATAGAGCTAAGGCTTCGTTCTTCTCACGAAGTAATTCATATTTCTCCTGAGGTGTATAAGCAAACCGCTTGGTATTGTCTTCATTGACGACAATTTCAAAATCGATTTCATAGTTATTTAGCTTCTCTCTGATATAGCGCAGTACTTTGGGCCGAACCTTTAAAAGCTCAACTTTCATCATTTCGTTGGGATATGCCACATGGATCATGTGCCCTTTCAACTTAGGGCTATCGGCCTTAAGAATTGATGACAGGATTTTTTCACCTTTCTGATGGAGGTCATTCACATAAGTATTCCATACTGCTAAAAATGTAGCCTCCGTAAAAGGGTCTTTCGGAAGATCTTTTGTTTGTTTGCTTTGTTCCTGTTTCTTTTTGAAATTTGCTTCTTCCTCTTTGTTTCTTTTTAAACTGGATAAAGAAAGCGCAGAGTTACGACGACCTGTATTTTGAAGATCTAGAGGTTTCGGTTTTACGATTTGTTTAGGAGTTGCGGGTTTAACCTCCATAGGTTTTTCTGCTATTTCAGCCGATGCCGTTTCAGGTGGTTTTACCTGAACAGGCTTTTGGGGAACTGGAATATTTTGAGGAACAGGACTGGGTTTAGGAGTACGACTGGTGGTTAAGAAATGAAATGAAGGAATTATGAATCGTTTAGATTTTTTTTTTGCCATCAAAAGTGATGGAAGCGATTTTCATTAATGTCAATTCAACCAGTAATCGCTGGTTCTTACTACTCTTAAAATTCAGATCGCAGTCATTGGCCAGATCAATGGCCCGCATCAAAAATCGTATATCAGATTTTTTAGCCTGCTCCAGATATTGCTTCTTAGCTGTATCACCCACTTCAAGTAATTGAACTGTAGCCGCATCTTTGGCTACAAGGAGATCCCTAAAATGAGAGGCGAGGCCAATAATAAAATGATGGCCTTCAAACCCTTTTGTCATGATATTATTTAAGGTAATTAATACCTGTGGAATATTGTTGTCCAACAATAGATCTGTTACCTGAAAATAAACGTCATGATCCAGTACATTTAAATTTTCAGATACTGCCTTTCTTGTTAGTTGGGCGCCTGAAAAACTAACCACACGATCAAATATGGACAGCGCATCTCTTAGTGCCCCATCTGCCTTTTGGGCAATCACATGTAAGGCATCATCTTCAGCCTCTACTTTTTCACCTTCGGCGATCTTATACAGGTAGTTTTTGATGTCCAACACTCCTATACGTTTAAAATCAAAAATTTGACATCTTGATAAAATCGTAGGGATGATCTTGTGTTTTTCTGTCGTGGCCAAAATGAATATGGCATGGGCAGGTGGTTCTTCCAATGTTTTTAAAAAGGCATTGAAAGCTTGCTGAGACAGCATATGTACCTCATCTATAATATATACTTTAAACTTCCCTGTTTGTGGAGGAATTCTGACCTGATCAGTAAGGGTTCTGATATCATCTACAGAATTATTTGAGGCCGCATCCAATTCAAATATATTAAAAGCAAAATCCTCGTCTGCCATGGGTTGCTCCATGCTTTCCTGATTGATTCTTTTTGCCAAGATCCTTGCGCAAGTTGTTTTACCAACCCCTCTTGGGCCTGTAAAAAGTAAGGCTTGAGCCAAATGGTTATTTTTTATGGCATTCTCCAGTGTATTCGTAATGGCTTGTTGGCCAACGACATCACTAAATACCTGCGGACGGTATTTTCGAGCTGATACGATAAAATGTTCCATTTGATTTTTTAATTGCAGGAAACAAATGTATGAATAACCAAAGGTAATTACAACTAAAATAATTGTGATACGCTGGTTCGATCATTCATTTCCCAACATAATTTTCATAAAGTCATGACTTTGAGGAAAGCAGATGAGTTTAAGTATGAATTTTAAAGTCAAATTTGAAAGTTAACATATAAAATGCATGAGTACTATTTATCTCTGCAATAGACTTACAACCTTGTTTTTTTAGGAATAGATCTTGTCATACAAATGTTTGTACTTTTTTAGGATGACTTCTCTTTTGGGTTTAAAAGTAGGTGTAAGCAGATTCTTATCTACCGACCATACATCGGGCGTCATTTCGAAGGTTTTTATAGTTTCCCATTTTCCAAATTGTTGATTTCCCAAATCGATTTCCTGCATAATTCGTTCATGAACTTCAGAGTTAACTGCGATCTCCTCATGGGTATGCCCACATTTCACATTGTGAAGTCTTATCCATTCCTTGACAAAATCAAAATTAGGTTGAACAATGGCAGCCGGCATTTTCTGACCTTCACCAATCACCAAAATTTGTTCAATAAATCTTGACTGCTTCATTTCATTTTCTAACAGGATAGGGGAGATGTATTTACCTCCTGAAGTTTTAAAGATCTCTTTTTTTCTGCCTGTAATTTTAAGGAAGCCTTCACTGTCTAATTCACCTTTGTCTCCGGTATGAAAATAGTCACCAGTCATTACTTCCGCTGTTTTTTTAGGGTCTTTGTAATAACCTTGCATCACATTTGGTCCTTTGACCAGGATTTCACCATCTTCTGCAATTTTAACCTCTACATTGGCTATGGTTTTCCCAACTGTCCCGACTTT
>CBDULU010000101.1:0-7145 GCA_965368155.1 uncultured Flavobacteriaceae bacterium | reverse complement strand
TCTTAATTCTTCATTCCCGGCATCATCGGCAAACGAATCACTTCTCACTTCTACCTTCTCACATCCCACTTCTGCCTTCTCACTTCTGCCTTCTCACTTCCATCTACGGTATCCATTTTTTTTCAAAATTAGGCTTCCTCTTTTCTAAGAAAGCATCTCTCCCCTCCTTGGCTTCATCTGTCATATAGGCCAATCTAGTAGCCTCTCCCGCAAATACCTGTTGACCTACCATACCATCATCAGTTAAATTCATAGCGAATTTCAGCATCTTTATGGAAGTAGGAGATTTGGCAAGAATTTCCTGGGCCCAATCAAAAGCTGTAGATTCTAACTCATCATGTGGAATGACTGCATTCACCATACCCATTTCATAGGCTTCCTGCGCTGAATAATTTCTTCCAAGAAAGAAGATTTCTCTGGCCTTTTTCTGCCCCACCATCTTTGCTAAATAAGCAGACCCGTATCCACCATCAAAACTGGTCACATCAGCATCTGTTTGTTTAAAAATGGCATGTTCCTTACTCGCTAGGGTTAGGTCACACACAACATGCAAGCTATGACCCCCACCAACGGCCCAACCTGGAACAACAGCAATCACTGCTTTTGGCATAAAACGTATCAACCTTTGCACTTCCAAAATATTGAGTCGGTGGTAACCATCTTGACCAACATATCCTTGTTTTCCCCTCGCTTTTTGATCTCCTCCACTACAAAAAGAATATACTCCATCCTTACTCGATGGACCTTCAGCAGATAGTAAAACCACTCCGATCGTTACATCCTCCTGAGCATCATAAAAAGCTTCATATAATTCTTTGGTCGTTTGTGGCCTGAATGCATTTCTGACATCAGGTCTGTTAAAGGCAATTCGCGCCACCCCATCACATTTTTTATAAGTAATATCTTCAAATTCTTTAACTATTTGCCAATTAGGTGGATTCATTTGATAAGTTTTACAGATTGCACAAAATAATTCTTCTTATTCATCGTTGGTTAAGTAATTAATCGGAGCGAAATTAACAAAAGTTTAGAGATAAAACTTCTTGTTAATCGTTTTTGTCATGCTAACAAATAACAATTTAAAGGCTTTCACATGAAAAAAATAGTTGTATTCCTGTTCTTATTTTCCTTTCTATCGCAGGCTCAGGAAAATATCATCTTTAAAAAATTCAACTCGATTCATTTGAATCAAGAGAGAATTTTAAAGATCTATATTCCCGAATCCTTCAAGGAAAACGACAAAAACACATACCCTGTTGCGGTTATTCTTGACGGTGAATTTCTTTTTGACGTCTATATGGCGAATTCAAAATTATTTGCGGCGAGGGATAAGGCACCTGAGCAGATCGTGGTAGGTATTTTTCAAAATCAAAACGAGGAGCGTTATTCAGATTGCGATTTCAGTGAAGATACAGGGCTACCCAATGAGGAAAGTTCAAAATTTTATGGTTTTATAAGGGATGAACTTTTACCTTATCTGGATGACAATTACCCCACTTCCCTATTCAAAACAATCATGGGAAACACATTAACCGCAAACTTTGCCAACTATTTCTTCCTTGAAGGAACACCTGTATTTAACGCTTATATCAGTATCAGCCCAAGTTTTGCTCCTGAAATGCACCAAAAACTGGAATCAAAAAGTCAAAGTTTGATCACTCCTTACTACTATTATCTAAGTGGAGGTGATTTCAATACAGAAGCAAGAACAACAGCCATCAATAGCGTACATAACTTATTGAAATTATCAGAGAACCCAAATTTCAAATACCGTTTCGATGATTTCTCAAACTCCAGTAAAACGGCTGCTATAGGACAGTCTATTGCCAGCGGTATAGGGTTTACATTTAGACAGTTCGCTGCAATTTCACAAGCGGAATTTGACGAGGAAATCGCCGATATGGACCCAGGTGATGCCATCGAATACCTGGAAAGAAAATATGTGGAAATCGAATATTTATATGGCTCGAATGTTAAGATCCGAGAAAGTGATATTTACAAGATCGAACCTATTATCATAGACAAAATGAATGGTGATTACCTGGAAGAATTTGGGAAAATGATCATGAGATTATATCCTGAATCACCCCTAGGTGACTATTATATTGGCCTTTATTATGAAACTGGATTTGATTACAAAAAGGCACTCAAACACTATAAGAATGGTTATGCTAAAATAGGTTCTGACAACCCTTACTCAGATGGTTACTACGCCAATATTGAAAGAGTACTGGAAAAACAAAGGGCAGAGAGACTTGGTTACTCAGAAGGCCAGGAAATTCCTGACGAGGAAGAACCTGATGGCGGAGACCAAGGACTTGAATAGAACAAGGCTTAATTCAAAGCTTTAAAATAGGAAGCAAGAATCATATCATTGGTCTCTCGGGGTGTAAAGATCTCGAGTAAGGCCGGTTTATCGGATGCCGCATAAAAATCCTTCAATTGATATTCCAGTTCCTCTGAATTTTCAGCTGTATGGTAGTCAAAACCAAACATGGTGCAAAGCGCTGAAGCATTTAGATTGTGGGGTGTTTCAAAGAAATCGAGGGCATCAGACGACTTTGGTCCTGGTATGAATCTAAATATACCTCCTCCACTATTATTGATCACGATAATCCTGAAATCATCCCTGATATAATTGTTCCAAAGTGCATTGCTATCGTATAGAAAACTGATGTCTCCAGTGATCAATACAGTCTGTTCCTTTTGTGCCAGAGCCGCTCCCAAAGCTGTTGAAGTACTTCCATCGATACCACTTGCACCTCTATTACAAAACACTTTAATACTTGAATCTATATCAAAAAGTTGCGCATAACGAATGATTGAACTGTTGGATAACTGCAGGTTAGTATTCCGCGGCAAACTGGGCAAAACCATATCAAACACCTTTAGATCAGCATAAACAGCGTTCTTGAGGAACTCTTCATGTTTCATGTGTCGAAGTTCCTTTAGTAACAGCCATTTTTTTTGATATGCACTTTTTCGATTTTCAGTTAAAAAGAAAAACTGGCTGAAAAACAGCTGAGCGGAAATCTCAAAATGATGTGTCAAACTGAGATAGGTATCCATTGCTTTATGAGCATCTACATGCCAATGCTCGGTTGCCGGAAACTTTCTTAAAAACTGTTTTATTTTTTTTGAAACAATCATGCCTCCAAAACTAAGCAGGATCTCAGGCTTAAGCTGTTCAAAATCTTCATCCTTCAATGGGAATATGAGCTGGTCAATTTTATGAATAAAACTATGATGAGCAACATTAGAGGTGGTTTCAGTCAGTAAGATCACTGAAGGATCTTTGATAAGGTGTTCCATTTGGGTCTGAAGCAATTCATCCGGAAAACTACTCCCAATGAGTACCATTTTCTTTTCTGAGCCATTCCAAATGGAGGCAAATTTTTCTAACTCACTTAGCGGAAGGGGTGTTTCTTTTAACAGACTATCAGCAGGCCCCGAGTCCTTTTGAACACTTATGGAATCAAAATCATACAAATGATCCACAGTCTCATAAAGAGGCTCATCGAAAGGAATGTTGATATGTACAGGACCCATACTTCCATGAGCTATTCGCAGTGCCCGGTCAATCTCAATCGCATTGTTCGAAAGCATACGATCAATCTCAGCTTCATCAGTGATACCATCCTCCGACTCTAAATCTGTTTCAAAACATATATGATTCGAAAATGCACCGGCTTGTCTGATCGTTTGACCATCCCCAATATCTATAAGATGCTTTGGCCTGTCGGCAGATATGACTACCATTGGAATTTTGCTGTAATAGGCCTCAGCTATTGCCGGGTAATAATTCAGTAAGGCTGACCCTGATGTACACAAAAGGGCAACAGGTTTTCCTGTTTGTTGAGCCATCCCTAAAGCAAAAAAGGCCGCGCAACGTTCATCTACTATACTGAAAGCCTCTATCTTAGGATGATTAACAAAGCCAAGTGTCAATGGCGCATTTCTCGAACCCGGAGAAATAACAACCTGCTCAATACCATGATCTATACATGATTGCATGAGGAGTTGAGCGAGTTTCTTTTTGGGATATTTAGGCATTTAAAGACTTAAAAATACCGAACAAAAATACGGGATTTTTTTGGGACTATTCAGGGAAACCCTAAAGGTAATTTCAACCTTCAATTACTGACTTCATAATTAAACTCTTATGTACCGTTTCCTTCCATTCTTCCAATGGATCACTTTCCAAGGTAATACCTCCTCCAACATAAATAATAGCCTCTGGATTCTGTCCTTCGAGCAATTGCATACATCGTAAATTCACAAAAAGATTGGATTCTAAGCTCCTGGAATGTTCCTGTTCAGAAGACTCATCATCCTTGTGATGTAACTCCCCTAAAAAACCTGTGTAAAAAGATCGATCATAACCTTCTTCTTTTAAAATAAAATCCCGCACTTCCTTTCTCGGTAATCCACAAACTGCTGCAGTTGGATGCAATTTTTCTATCAGATCCTTGAGGCTATTTCCATCAGGTAAAGAACCTTTTATATCATTGCATAAATGAAGTAGATTCCCCGCCTTTCTCGTATAGGTTTCACTCACTTCAAGCTTCACGGCATCAAGTGACTCAATAATATGCGCCGTCACCAATTGTTGTTCTCTCAACTCTTTTTCACCCCATGAAACATCAACAGTATCTGTATATTTTTGGGTTCCGGCCAAAGACATGGTTTGAAAATTTTTTCCTTTCGTTTTCAATAATGTTTCCGGACTTGCTCCGGCCCAAAGCCCAATTTCAGGATGAAACCACACATAAACAAAAGCTGATTGATACTGTGACATTAGTCTTTGAAAAATAGTTGTGATGCTAAGGTTCTTAAGCATCACAATTTCTGATCTGGACAAAACAGTTTTAAGAAAATGACCATTCTTAATTCCGTTAATTCCTTTCTTTACAAGTTTCAGGTGCTTCTCTTTTCGCTCGGTTGAGAGGCTTGGTTGAGTTTCATTTTTTGAGATACTCACATGAGATAATTCTCCATCATTTAAGTAACACCTGAATCTATTGGTGTTTCTTTCAGCAAATAGAACCGCCTTTCTCTCTATATCAAAGGGAGCCATAATAAAGCCTGACTCACTAAAATCATCCGCGTAATCTAAGCGATCATCCTTTTGAACAATAGCCTGAACAACCTTCACCTCCGGCATTCTATAAATAACAAAAGGCAAATTCAGATTTTTTGCCTCATGAACCTTATGCAGTAGTTCTTTAAAACTCATTCTTGCTTAAACTTTTAATCAGTTCAATTTTTATGAGATCAAAATTAGTCCAAATAAGCGAATGATTCCCCTCCTCAAGTGGAATTAAAGAAAACTTAGTTTTTCCCAATAGCTGCTGCAGATATATTGAATTCTCAAAGGGAACGATAAAATCTTCCTTTCCGTGAATAGACAAGACTTTTGACTTACTAACATTCCATTTTTTTTCATACTCCCCCAACTCAGTAACGTGCCTGAATTTTTCTATACTTGCTCCCCTAAACACTTTTGGGATCAACGGACGCGTAAGCTTCCAACTATACAAATTCATGGCCCAAAACATGGGTTCAAGATCGCCCTTGACTGAAGCGGCCAGCGCAATTTTTTTCTTATAATCCAGGTCTGAAGCCATCACCACTGTTCCACCATAAGAATAGCCAACCAAGACGACTTTTGATACATCCATTCCTTTCAATAATTGATGAAGTAAATCTACCTCCTCCTGAAGGGTGTTCAAAACCTCTCCGGTTCGTTCGGGCCCGTACCCTATTCTGTCATAACTAATGATATTGGCCAAAGAATTCAAGACAGGGTCACTTAAATACCGTCGAAAATCCATTGAGGAGCCCGGAGATCCATGCACAAAGAACAATATGGGCAAGAGCGAATCTATTTCTTTTTGCATGGCTATAACCCGAACTTGCTTGTCCTTAAAAACCTCATAACTTATGATCGGCTGTATCGAATCACCTTCAAATTTCTCAAGAATTTCAGCGTCAGACGAAGGACTTGTAAAAGCGTAAATCAAATAAACAAGTATGATGACCAAAACCAGAAGCGTCCATCCAATTATTTTCAAAATTTTTCTGATCAATCTTTGGTTCATGCTGAAAAGTTTACCGCTTTGTCAGGATAATACAGGTGAGTTTACATATGGATACCAATCGATCTTTTTCATCTTCAATTTTGATCTCCCATAAAACCGTTGTCCTGCCTTTATGCAAAATTCTTGCAGTTGCCTTTACGATCCCTTCTCTAACGCTTCTCACGTGATTGGCATTAATTTCTAAACCACGAACTTCATGTTTCTCATGATCCAGAAAGTGAAAAGATGCCGCACTTCCCACACTTTCTGCCAAGGCTACAGTGGCCCCTCCATGAAGAAGACCCATCGGTTGATGTACTCTTGAGGTAACCGGCATGGTAGCTACAAGATAATCCTCACCCACTTCTGTATAGGTTATATCAAGGGTCTCCATTAAAGTATTTTTATTGATGGCATTCAATTTTTCTAAGACAGATTTGGGCTCCATTATTGAAAGATAATTATTACATTTTTAACAAGGTAAAAGTAACACTTTTGGATTAAAGTATTATTTTTGCAAAAAATTAGAACTGAAGATCATGGTGTATAAAATCAGGGTAATATTAAATACGGAGGAAGATGTGATTAGGGACATTGCGATTGACTCCATTTCAAATTTGGAAGATCTTCACAATGCCATTACAAATGCTTTTGGTTTCACCGGAGATCAAATGGCTTCTTTTTACAGATCAGATGAAACCTGGGTTCAGGGGGAAGAACATCCCTTGTTTGACATGGGTGAAGGTGCTGACAGAAAGGTGCAAATGAATCAAGTATTATTAGATCAAGTATTACAAAAAGACAATGATAAAATGCTATATGTTTATGATTTCTTTAATATGTGGTCCTTTTATATAGAATTGATCCAAGCTAATTTTGACCATCAAAAAGTGGAACTTCCAAGCTTGCTTTTTTCTTTAGGCTTGATGCCAAACGTAGCTCCAGACATTCTGTTCGAAAGCGAAGATCTTTCCGCAGATGATGCCGAAGAAGATGATTATGATGAATTCGACGATGAGTTTGATGAATTTAAGGATGATTTTGGTGATTTTAGTTATAATTAGA
>CBDULU010000100.1:0-7166 GCA_965368155.1 uncultured Flavobacteriaceae bacterium | reverse complement strand
GCATGTCAGATAAGGCAATACTCAAATCTTTAATCCCCGCCTCGAAGTTGTCATCGGAAACCGTAATCGCATCCATTCTGATATCGAATCTGGACACTGAAGTGGCAAGCAGGCTGCCATCTGCCGTATAAACACTCCCCCGATTCGCAGCGATCTCAAAAGTTTTTACGGTCCCCTGTTCAGCTTCCACCCGATACTTATCTCCATCTATATGCTCTATCTGAACAAGCTTATACATAATCGCGACAGCGAACAAGAACAAAAACCCGGTAAGCAGGTAGAGTTTATTCAATATTTGTTTCTTTTCAACAGCCATGGTCAATTATTAATGATTACTTTGATCTTTTGAGGTGGTATTTGAGACACATACAATCCATTATCTGCAAGTCTTTTAGAAATACTTGACTCCATTTTTAATTTCATTAAATCAGATCGGGTAGCCACAAACTCAGAGTAGAGTTTGCGTTTTTCTTTGTTAAGAGTTGAAATATTCTGAACTTTCCTGTCTATTTGATGAGAGCTGGTGATCATCAATAGCGCAAGAAAAGTTAGAAATATAATAAAGCCCCAATTCTTCTTCGCATCCTCATCCACCAGGAATTTCCCCTTAAGAATGTTGTACAAGGTTTGTTTGACTTTTGACATTTTGAGTTATGACTTCTGGTTTGATTAATTTTTTTCTGCTATTCTTAATTTGGCACTTCTTGCTCTGTTATTTTTTTTTATTTCCTCTGCCGTAGGAAGGATTAGTTTTCCCACTTTTTTAAAAGGGACACTTACGTTCCCATAAAAATCCTTCTCAGCTTCACCTTCAAATAATCCAGACTGAATAAATCTTTTAACCAATCTGTCTTCTAAAGAATGATAGGAGATGACACTCAACCTCCCCTCATCATTCAGCAAATCCGGTGTTTGTAATAAAAACTCTTTTAACACCTGCATCTCCTGATTCACTTCTATTCTGATAGCCTGAAAAATCTGAGCAAGAATTTTATGCTCCTTTGGCTTCGGCAAAAACCGCTGTAATACTTCTTTTAACTGAAAGCTCGTTTTTATCGGGCTGTCCTTTCTCACTTTTACTATTTCTCTTGACAGCGCCCTGGAATTTCTTAATTCTCCATATTGAAACAAGACCTGCGCAAGCGCTTCTTCCTGGTATTCGTTAACCACCTCATAAGCAGACACTGTATCACTTACATTCATCCTCATATCAAGCTCTGCATCAAATCTTGTGGAAAAACCACGGGCAGCACTATCAAATTGATGTGATGAAACACCCAGATCTGCCAAAATTCCATCCACTTTTTTAACTCCGTAGAACCTGAGAAACCGGCTAATGAATCTGAAATTCTCATTGATCAGCACAAAACGCTCATCCTGAATTTCATTTCGCAAAGCATCAGTATCCTGATCAAAGGCGAATAACCTTCCCTGATCACCAAGCCTTTTTAGTATTTCTTTTGAGTGCCCTCCTCCTCCGAAGGTCACATCGACATAAATACCATCTGGTTTAATTTTTAGACCATCAACACTTTCAAAGAGCAGTACCGGGTCATGATAACTCATGATCGTCATCATTTACATTACCCATTACATCTTCAGCCAGATCAGCAAAATCAACGGCTGCATCATCTATCGCTTTTTCATATTTATCTTTATCCCAAATCTCAATGATATTCACTGAGGATGAGAGTACAACTTCCTTAGTAATTCCTGAAAACAAATGCAGATCCTTAGGAATCAGCATTCTTCCTGACACATCCAGTTCCACAACCTTTACACCTGCCGTAAACCTTCTGATAAAATCATTATTCTTCTTTACAAACCTGTTCAACTTGTTTACTTTCGCCATCATTTCATTCCATTCTTTCATGGGATACAATTCTAAACATGGCTGAAAAACAGAGCGCTTTAGAACAAAACCATCCTGTAGTATGCTGGACAGTTGCTTTTTAAGTGGAGAAGGCAGCATAAGACGTCCCTTAACGTCTGCCTTACATTCATATGTACCGATTAGATTTACCACTTTGAGCCCTGAAAATTGAATTATTATGACAAATATATGCATTTTTACCACTTTTTACCATTTTTTACCACTTTGTTGATAACTTTCTTTATATTAGCATAAGTAATTGATTCAATGACTGTTAAATAAACAAGAAGATTTTTGTGAAAAATAATTTGAACTAATGAAGAGAAAATTAGTACTTTGAAGCAAATTATTTAAATTTGCAAATCGCATAGAATTTAGTTCGTAAATGAAATATACCCTTAAAAAAGAAAATGGCTATTCTTATTTAGAATCAGGGCAAGGAACCCCTTTAATTATTCTACATGGCCTCATGGGAAACCTAAGTAATTTCGATGGAGTTTTTGACCATTTTTCAGATTTGGGCTACCAGGTCATTATGCCTGAACTCCCCATTTACACCTTACCACTTTTAAAAACCAATGTCAAAAACCTTTCAAAGTTCATCAAAGACTTTGTCAAATTCAAAGGTATTGACAAGTATATACTGATGGGTAACTCTCTTGGTGGGCATATCGCACTGTTTCATACGAAGTTAAATCCAAAAAATGTGAATGGACTAGTTCTTACTGGAAGTTCAGGGCTTTACGAAAATGCAATGGGTGAAAGTTACCCAAAAAGAGGCGATTACGAGTATATCAAAAAGAAAGCTCAGGACGTTTTTTATGACCCAGAAATCGCTACCAAAGAAGTTGTTGATGACGTTTTTGACACTTTAAATAACAGAAACAAACTGATCAGAACGATAGCGATTGCCAAAAGTGCCATTAGACATAATATGGCAAAAGATCTGCCCAAAATGACAGTACCAACCTGTTTGATCTGGGGAAAAAATGATACTGTAACACCTCCCAACGTAGCAGAAGAATTTCATAAATTATTACCGAATTCGGAACTGCACTGGATCGATAAATGCGGGCATGCACCTATGATGGAACGACCCATTGAGTTCAATGAATTACTTGAACCCTGGCTCACCAAAAACTTCAGGAAATAACAGTTTGGCAAGACAATAGGCTGAAGAGCCTCGAAACTATATCGTAAAATACTTTTTATAAAACTATTGACACATCCTTGTATCTTTGCAATTGTATAGTTTAAGGAAATCATTCAATCCAAAAATAGCATGAAGATCAAATCCGCCGAATTCGTGATCAGTAACACAGATGTTTCTAAATGTCCGAAAGAAAACCTTCCTGAATACGCCTTTATCGGTAGATCAAACGTTGGTAAATCATCGCTGATCAACATGCTGACAAATCATAAATCTTTGGCTAAAACTTCAGGCAAGCCAGGTAAAACACAATTGATCAACCACTTTATCATCAACAAAAACTGGTTTTTAGTTGACCTTCCGGGTTATGGCTATGCCTCAGTATCAAAAGACAAAAGAAAAACCTTTCAAAATTTCATCAGAGATTATTTTAACAAAAGAATGCAACTTGCCTGTACTTTTGTTTTAGTCGACAGCAGACATGCACCTCAACGAATTGATCTTGATTTCATGGAATTTCTGGGAACCAATGGTATTGCTTTCTGTATCGTATTTACAAAGGCAGACAAATTGAATAAATCTACCTTGCCTAAAAATATTGAGATCTACAAAAAAGAGTTATTGAATTCCTGGGAAGAATTACCTCCTTATTTTATTTCTTCATCAAGTGACAAAACCGGGCGAGATGAGATTTTGAGCTTCATTCAAAATGTAAATGAAAGTATGGCATAAAGGTATTTTTCCTTAGGGCATGCCCTGCCCCATGCCTCCTCCTTTAGCGTGCATTTCCTTTTCATGTGCAGCAAACCATTCCGGTTCCTCCAATTCGTTTTCGTACACATAGGCTGCAATCTTTCTCAAATCTTCTTCTGCAAATGCTTGTTTCGGCATTCGCTGAAATCTATCCACAGCACCTCTCATTAACGCTTTTTCCTTATCCGGATTCATGGCCCAGGAGACCATGGCTTCTACAAACTCCTCTTTTGTGGTATAGCTTCGGCTGTAACGCAATTTTACGGCTGCCATAGGAGGGGCTATGATCACATCATGAGAAGATGAGATCGGACTATGACAGGCGTAACATTGGTTTTTTAAGAGCTGGTGAGCCTCAGCATATTCGGAGGTCATATCTTTAGACTGAACTTCTGCTCCTTCGTGAGGAGTTTCTTTTTTATCAGCACATGATAAAATCAGTAACATACTTATAATCAGATGTATTAAATATTTCATCGAAAAAGATCTTGATTTGTAAAGTATATTAAAGTTACTAATTCTCCTCATCATTGTCTCTCCGATCTATGTGACCTCAGTCACTAAATTGCAAAGGTTTTTAAAAGAAAAGGATGGTAAATATAATTTGTATTTTTACCGCATATAGAATCTAATAATGCGCAGTACAAAAGACAATTTAGATATACTTTTCGAAGACAATCATTTGATCATCGTTAATAAAAAAGTAGGCGATATCGTTCAGGGTGACAAAACCGGGGACAAACCCTTAAGCGAGATTGTCAAGGAATTTATAAAGGATAAATACAAAAAACCTGGCAAAGTCTTTCTAGGAGTTGTACACCGACTTGACAGGCCGACATCCGGCATTGTTATTTTTGCTAAAACCAGTAAAGCACTGGAACGAATGAATAAAATGCTAAGAGAAAAACATATACAAAAAACCTACTGGGCACTAGTTGAAGGATGTCCTACCCCCTCAAAAGCTACACTTGAACATTTCCTAAGGAAAAACCCTAAAAACAATAAGTCAACGGCCTTTTCCAAGGAGAGTAAGGATAGTAAAAAGGCAATTTTACATTATGATTCCTTGCTAAATTTAGACAATTACGTATTGTTGGAGATCAATTTGGAAACCGGGAGGCATCACCAGATCAGATGTCAACTTTCAGTTAGTGGTCACCCTATAAAAGGAGACTTAAAATATGGAAGTAAAAGGTCGAATCCTAATGGAGGTATCCATTTACACGCTGTCAAAATTGAATTCGATCATCCAGTCACTAAAGAAACACTCTCTTTACGGGCACCATTGCCCAATGATACGCTCTGGCAACTTTGCACTTCAAAATTAAAAAATCAGGCTGGATATTAATCCCAGACCCACCATTCTGCTTTTACTCCAAAATAATATCCCCATCTCTTAGTTCCGGCAAATTCGAGATATGGAGAATACAGAGAGTCCATCGCATAATCATTATATCGGGCCACTGAAACCACCGCCCTTAAATGAGGACGGGCCCAAGTATCTCTTTGACCTGTCGGGACATATACTGGCGCCACACTGAATTTAAGCATACTGGCCCAGGGATTGTCGCCGTCCTTTCTCTGGGAGTAATGTACTTCTGTCAGTAAATGAAAATAATCTGAGAGATAATGCTCGTTACGAAAACCAACGGTAAAATCAAATTTTCTATTGTATACTTCACGCCCAAAAAATGTTTTTGACAATCCATTTCCTTCCGCGGCCCCTTTGCTATGGGTAAGGATCACATAGCCATTTAAAGTATATTTATCTGAAAAATTAAACACGGCATGATCTGTTACTGCAAGGCTATAAGCTCCCTGAAAATTTTGAGCAATTGTATCAGGTGCTCCGAATGTGAGCCAGGTCTTAGACAATCCTCCATCGCCTCCATTTGCTATACCCGTACCAAATCTTGCAGAGAAATCATTAAAAGAACCGGGTAACATTTTTTTAATTTGGTGCTCATGCTTTACACCAACTACAAAACCATAGTCAGAGGGAAAGTTTACTTCCTCTGCAATTGAATCTACTTCAACTTCACCATCAGCATCAGCCATTCTGTGGAACTCTCCTAACAGGGTTACGCTGTTGCGATCATTAATTCTAAAATCCTGTTCACCTATGACCACTAATCTCTGCCTAAGTGCAGTACTTGGTGTACCTGTTTTTATATTTAAATAAAAATAAGGAGGCACAGTCGAAGTAGTATCAGTTGAAGCTACAAACACAGTGGATAATCTTGTATTTTTAAACTCAACGCCAAATCCTTGCCCCGAATGGTCATTAAAATAAAAATGGTCGGCAATATGTATATCCGGTCCACGATACAGGCGAGAACCAACCCAAAGGCTTACCCCCGAACCTCTAATGTTTCTTGCCTCCACATAAATTTCCGGCATGGCAAAAGCCAGTCCCCCAAGACTTGTAGAACTGCTGTTACCAATAGTTGCAAGGCTCGTAGAATAAAATGAAAACCTCAATTGTGCGTAAATTAGGGTGCTATCACCTTCTTTAGGAGCCCAATTAAAATTAGGAACCACTTCAAGGTAATCCTGTTCCTCCAGTCTTCCCCCAATACTACCCATATTATTAAGATTGAGCCTCCTACCTATAGAACCTCCATTCTCAAAATTCCAATCTACGCCTACCCGACCATAGGATCCAACACTAACTCTTTTATTGGTCGGGATCTGGTACATGATCTGGCCATAAGATTCTAAGGAAAAGAATAAAAAAATAATAGGTACAAGGAATAATCTTAGGGCAGAGATATACTCAAAAGGTCTGGATATCTTAAACATAACTGAGGGTTAGTGATACCCGAAGATAATCATTATGCTTTTTTAAACAAAATTTTAAATGATTATGAAAAAGGAGGTCTACGACCTCCTTTTTCATAATCTATAAATAAATTCAACTTATAAGATATAATTGGTACTCACAAAATTGGATTTATTGTTATCTAAGATATCATTTAATATATCCTTATTGAGTTGGTTATTTTTACAAGCAACGAGTGTTCTGATTGAAAAAGACCTCAACGCAGCACGAACACTAAGTGTGCTTACCGCCGAGTCCTTTCGACCGACGAACGGATAAACATCAGGACCTCTCTGACACTGACTGTTGATATTCACCCTGCAAACCTGATTCACTAAACTGTCGATCAATGGCGCCAGGGTATCGGAATTTTTACTGAATAAACTTACTTGTTGTCCGTAATTGGAATTCACTATAGAATCAATAGGCTCCTGCACATCTTTAAAGGATAGAATTGGAATTACAGGCCCAAATTGCTCCTCATGATAAACATTCATTTGTTCGTTAACAGGATATAAAACGGCAGGATACACAAAACTATGATTGGTTTCCCCACCACCTTCATTGAT
>CBDULU010000099.1:0-7182 GCA_965368155.1 uncultured Flavobacteriaceae bacterium | reverse complement strand
GGTCAAAAGGAACTTTATGTAACCTCAGGTCACTATGAAAAGTACGGTGAAGATCGCTTTCAACCAATTCACACACCAAAAGAGAATGAGGAATTCTTATTAAAACCAATGAACTGTCCTCACCACTGTGAAATATTCAATGTAAAACCTTATTCTTACAAGGATCTTCCTAAGAGATATGCCGAATTTGGAACCGTTTACAGATATGAACAAAGCGGAGAGCTTCATGGTTTGACCAGGGTAAGAGGTTTCACTCAAGACGATGCGCATATTTTTTGTACTCCAGATCAATTGATAGAAGAATTTAATGCCGTAATTGATATTGTTCTTTATGTATTTAGTGCTTTAGGTTTTGAAGATTTTACAACACAAATATCGCTGCGTGACCCTGATAATAAGGAAAAGTACATCGGTAGTGATGAAAACTGGGAGAAAGCTGAAAATGCCATCATGAGATCGGCTAAGGAAAAAGGACTAAATACGGTCATAGAGTATGGTGAAGCTGCATTTTACGGACCTAAACTAGACTTTATGGTAAAGGATGTTTTGGGCAGAAACTGGCAATTAGGTACGATTCAGGTTGATTACAATCTTCCGGAAAGATTCGATCTGACTTATAAAGGATCTGACAATCAACTGCACAGACCTGTTATGATCCACCGCGCACCTTTTGGCTCTATGGAGAGATTTATTGCCATCTTAATTGAGCATACAGGGGGTAATTTTCCGTTGTGGTTGACGCCGGAACAAGTTATTTTACTACCAATCAGCGAGAAATACGAAAATTATACTAAAAATGTTTTACATTTGCTAGAAAATTCCGAAATTCGCGCCCTCGTTGACAACCGCAATGAAAAGATTGGGAGAAAGATAAGAGACGCGGAAATGAGCAAGATTCCTTTTATGCTGATTATCGGTGAGAATGAAGAAAAAGAGGGGACAGTGTCTGTGAGGAAACATAGTGAGGGTGATTTGGGCTCGTTTACAATAGAACAGTTTGCCAAAATCATTCAAGATGAAATAGATAAGACATTACAACAATTTTAAAGTGAAACCATTCCTTAGGGAACTAAAATATTACAGTTATAGCAATTAGAAGAAACAGAGGAGCTAGAAAGCCTTGGAGAATTATTAAAGAGGATTTACACAAGATAAATCGCAAAATAGATGCTCCAGAAGTACGTCTTGTAGGAGATAATGTTGAAACAGGTATCTATCCAACTAGAAAGGCACTAGAAATAGCAAATGAACAAGATCTTGATCTTGTAGAGATATCCCCAAAGGCTAGTCCTCCGGTTTGTAAGATCATAGAGTATAAGAAATTTCTTTATGAACAAAAAAAGCGTGAAAAGGCTTTAAAATCTAAGGCTACTAAAGTTGTTGTTAAAGAAATTAGATTTGGTCCTAATACGGATGAACACGATTTTGAGTTCAAAAAGAAACACGCTATCAAGTTTTTGGAAAGCGGAGCTAAACTCAAAGCGTATGTATTCTTTAAAGGAAGATCAATTGTATTTAAGGATCAGGGACAGATCTTATTGTTAAGATTGGCTCAGGAATTAGAAGATTACGGTACAGTTGAGCAGATGCCAAAACTAGAAGGAAAAAGGATGACTATGTTCATCGCTTCTAAAAAGAAGAAATAAGGAGTAGGAAATATAATATTATAAGCAAGTAATAAAAATAGGAAGAAGATGCCTAAAATGAAGACAAAATCTAGTGCTAAGAAACGTTTTAAACTAACGGGTACTGGTAAGATTAAAAGGAAACACGCTTTCAAAAGTCATATTTTGACCAAAAAAAGTAAAAAACGTAAATTGAAATTGACGCATGCCGGTTTGGTTCACAAATCAGATGTGGCAAATATCAAACAACAATTAGCGTTAAAATAAACCAATTAGGTTTAACAGGTAATTAATTATAAACCATGTGTTAGTGCTCATCAAACGATTTTAAATCTGCCTCACACAAAAAAATTTAAAACATGCCAAGATCAGTAAATTCAGTAGCCAAAAGAGCTCGTAGAAAAAAGATTTTAAAACAAGCCAAAGGATACTTTGGACGTCGTAAGAATGTATATACAGTTGCAAAGAATGCAATTGAAAAAGCAATGATTTATGCATATCGCGACAGAAAACAAAATAAAAGAAATTTCCGTGGACTATGGATCCAGCGTATCAATGCAGGAGCACGTGAGCACGGTTTATCTTACTCGCAATTCATGGGTAAAATCAAAGCAAACAATATCGACTTGAACAGAAAGGTTCTTGCCGATCTTGCAATGAACGAGCCAGAAGCTTTTAAGGCGATAGTAGATAAAATTAAATAAAACAAAATTCTTGCTTATAAAAAAAACCTGAGGCTTTCACCTCAGGTTTTTTTATGCCCTTTCGGGAGATTTTGAATAATTCCTTTTACACAAAGTGAATTCTAAAATTCATTCTCAGTTGCCTTCAGCTTCTCTGAATTCTCTTCAAGTTTCAATTCCTCAATAATTTTGTGAAGATCACCATTGATCACATTACTCAGGTCATATATGGTCAATCCTATTCTGTGCTCGGTTACCCTACCTTGAGGATAATTATAGGTTCTGATCTTTGCAGACCTGTCTCCACTGGCTACTAATGTCTTTCTTTTTGCGGAATCTGCCTGTAATTTTTTTTCCAATTCAACTTCATAAATACGTGAACGCAGTACTTTAAATGCTTTATCCTTATTCTTATGCTGGGATTTTTGATCCTGACATTGAGCCACAATACCTGTTGGAACATGCGTAAGTCTAACTGCAGAATAAGTCGTATTCACAGACTGTCCACCTGGTCCTGAGGCACAAAAATAATCTACCCTTACATCACTCATTTTTAAATCAATATCAAACTCTTCTGCTTCCGGGAGCACCATAACGGTGGCAGCCGAAGTATGCACCCTACCCTGAGTTTCTGTTTGGGGCACGCGTTGTACCCTATGAACTCCTGATTCAAATTTCATGGTGCCATAAACTTCCTCACCACTTATACTAAAAATAATTTCCTTAAAACCTCCTGAAGTACCTTCACTAAGGTCCTCAAGTTCAACTTTCCAACCATTATCAGCTGCAAATTTGGTATACATCCTATATAGATCTCCGGCGAAAATACTGGCTTCATCTCCTCCGGTTCCTGCCCTGATCTCTACAATAACATTCTTGGCATCCTCTGGGTCTTTTGGAATCAGTAAAAATTTGATATCCTCTTCAAGTTTTGGAATCTTGGTATTTGCTTCTTCCAACTGCATTTTTGCCATTTCTACCATTTCTGCATCAGATCCATCTTGGATAATTTCATTGGCTTCTTCTTTATTTGACAATGCTGCCTTGTATTCTTCTCCTTTATCAACGATCTTCTTAAGGTCTTTATATTCCTTATTCAATCTGACATAGCGCTTTTGATCCATGATCACATCCGGCTGTATGATCAAATCAGCTACCTCATCAAATCGTTGTTTTACTATCTGTAATTTTTCAATCATCATGTTTGAATTATCCGGTAAATTTAACACTTTTTAATCTTAGAAAGGCAGAAGAATCATTTCCTGTAATTATATTCCTATACATGCAAGGATTTGGCAATTTTGTGATAAATTTGTTGTCATAATTTAACCCGAAAAATTTGTATTATGAAAAAAATACTTTTTGTATTTGCTATTTTTTCCCTGGCAATAGTTAGCTGTGGGGAAACCAAAAAAGAAGATGTTAAAAAAGAAGTTGAAACACCAAAAGAAGTTACTGAAGAAGCTCCTGCTGCAGGAGGAGATATGATAGCTCTGGGTGAGAAACTTTTTACAGAAAAAACTTGTGTATCATGTCACCAGCTTGATGCGAAGATTGTAGGTCCTTCTATAAAGGATATCGTAAAAGTTTATGATCAGTATGATGCAAGTCTGGTAGAATTTTTAAAAGGTAATAAAGAAGCAATCGTTGAAACTGATCCAGGTCAGGTAGCAATCATGAAGGCTAATCTTGATGGTTTTGTAAAAGATTTAAAGCAGGAAGAGCTTGAGGCTTTAGCAGCTTATATGAAAAGTGCAAAATAAAGTTTATTCCTTGACCAAATAAAAAAACCTTTCGCAAATAACGAAAGGTTTTTTTATTTATGATCTTTTCAAGGAATTAAACCACCCCTTGAGCTAACATAGCATCTGCCACCTTAACAAAACCGGCAATATTGGCTCCTTTCACATAATCGATATAGCCATCTTCATCTTTACCATATTTGATACAAGAATCGTGAATATTATTCATGATATCTTTTAGCTTACCATCAACCTCTTCTCTTGTCCAATTCAAACGCAACGAGTTCTGACTCATTTCCAATCCTGAAGTAGCAACACCACCCGCATTGGAAGCCTTTCCTGGAGCATACAATATTTTAGCCTTAATAAAAGTATGAACCGCGTCCAAATTTGAAGGCATATTTGCGCCTTCACTCACAACAAAACAACCATTCGATAACAGCGCTTTGGCATCATCTCCATTTAACTCGTTTTGTGTGGCACAAGGCATGGCAATGTCACATTTCTCATTCCATGGCGTTTGTCCTTTAACAAATTTAGCCGATGGGTATTGTTTCACATACTCGCTGATCCTGCCCCTTTTTACATTCTTAAGGTTCATTACAAACGCTAGCTTTTCAGCATCGATACCATCAGCATCAAAAATATAACCAGATGAGTCAGATAAGGTCACAACCTTGGCGCCTAACTGAGTAGCCTTTTCTGTAGCATATTGGGCTACGTTACCAGATCCCGATACCAATGCCGTTTTACCTTTCAAAGAATCATTCCTTGTCTTAAGCATGCTTTCAGCAAAATAAACGGTACCATAACCCGTTGCTTCCGGACGGATCAATGAACCTCCCCAAGACATCCCTTTTCCTGTAAGCACACCAGTAAATTCATTCTTGAGACGTTTATACATTCCATATAAATAACCAATTTCTCTTCCTCCTACCCCGATATCTCCAGCAGGCACATCCGTATTTGGTCCGATATGTCTGTAAAGCTCAGTCATAAAACTTTGGCAAAATCTCATGATCTCATTGTCAGATTTACCTTTAGGATCAAAATCAGAACCACCTTTACCACCACCCATAGGCAATGTTGTCAAACTATTTTTAAATACCTGCTCAAAAGCAAGAAACTTTAAAATACTCATATTTACCGTTGGATGAAATCTCAATCCTCCTTTATAAGGACCAATTGCTGAATTCATCTGAATACGATATCCTCGATTCACACAAATCTCTCCCTGATCATCAACCCAGGCTACGCGAAAAGTTATTGCTCTTTCAGGCTCAACCATTCGCATTAAAATATTCTTACCATGATAAATATCTTTGGTCACAATATATGGGATAACCGTCTCGGCAACTTCCTGAACGGCTTGCATGAATTCTGGTTCATGTCCATTTCGTGCCCCTACTTCTTCCATAAAGGCATCTAAAATTTTTGAGTTCATAATTATACAGGGTTTAAATTATTATAATTTGATTTTTTCATAGCAAAAATAATTAAATTCCTAATAAGGAGCTATAGAATTGGGTTTTAATTTCCATTAATTTTAACTTATTTATTTAGCTGCTGGCACCTCTCTCTGTTGGGTCAAAAATTGCATAGGATTAAAACCAGATTCCGACAAAAAAATGTAAATTTGCCATCTAAATTTATTTGGAGAAATGAAGCAAAAAATAATTGATCATTTAAATGATATCCAAGATTTTAGAACCGATAGTTCAGAAAAAATCGAGGCCTTTAGAATCAAGTATTTAGGAAGCAAAGGGCTTCTTAAACAGCTTTTCGCCGATTTTAAAGAAGTTGAGCCTGCTTTAAAGAAGGAAATCGGTCAGTCTCTGAATGAATTGAGAAATGCAGCAACAGCAAAGATTGATGAACTTAAAAGCTCGCTTGAAAATAGCAGCTCTGACAAGAATGTTTACGGAGATCTAACACGTCCCGGAGAGCTTATTGAACTTGGCGCACGACACCCTATTTCAATAGTCAAGAATCAGATTATAGATGTGTTTTCACGAATTGGATTTACAGTGTCTGAAGGACCTGAAATAGAGGATGACTGGCATAACTTTACAGCACTGAATTTACCCGAATACCACCCGGCAAGAGATATGCAGGATACTTTTTTTATTGAAAAAGATCCTGACATACTTTTACGAACTCATACCTCATCAGTTCAGGTAAGGTATATGGAAAATAACAAACCTCCAATCAGAACTATTTCTCCAGGCAGGGTTTTTAGAAATGAAGACATTTCGGCAAGATCACATTGTATCTTTCATCAAATAGAAGGTTTATATATTGATACCGATGTTTCATTTGCTGATTTAAAGCAAACGTTGCTTTATTTCACCAAAGAAATGTTCGGCAAATCAAAAATCAGGTTGAGACCTTCTTATTTTCCTTTCACTGAACCAAGCGCAGAAGTAGATATTTACTGGGGGCTGGAGACCGAAACTGACTATAAGATCACAAAGGGTACCGGATGGCTTGAAATCATGGGTTGCGGAATGGTTGACCCGAATGTTCTTAAGAATGCTAATATTGATCCCGAAACCTATACCGGATATGCCTTTGGAATGGGTATTGAAAGAATTGCCATGTTATTATACCAAATTCCTGATATCAGAATGTTTTATGAAAATGACATCAGATTCCTGGAGCAATTTAAATCAGTAGTATAAATCATGCAGGATTTGAAAGATTTTTTATTTGATCAGGGTTATGTGAGGATCAAGCTTAAAAAAACGGTCACAAATCATTTTGAGATTAAAGCCAAAATCAATGGTGTAAAAGGAAATTTCATCTTGGATACGGGTGCTTCAAAATCATGTGTTGGTACTGACGACATCTCCTATTTTAATCTTACTACAGAAGAATCTGAGCACAAAGCAAGCGGAGCAGGTCCAAGCGAAATCGACACTTTAATGTCGAGCAAAAACAGCATAGTTGTGGGGAAGTTCAAATTGAAGAAGATCACATTGATTTTGATTGACCTTAGCCATATCAATAGTGCCCTTGAAAAACAGGAGGCAAATCCTGTAAAAGGGATTTTAGGAGCTGATATTCTTCTCAAAGGGAAAGCCATCATTGACTACAATAAAAAGTACCTATATTTATTGAACAAAAAGAAAA
>CBDULU010000098.1:0-7212 GCA_965368155.1 uncultured Flavobacteriaceae bacterium | reverse complement strand
CAATTTCGATGAAAATTGTTTTTATATGCTGTTGTTCTGATTTTGATGTTTTCCGCTGGCTTGATCAAATGATCAATTTGAAATTGTTGGTGGTCGGTTACGATATTATCTTCTGCTGAAGCAAGATATCTGCGATAAGGATCTACTTCAAAATCATCCTGGGTCAACCCTAAATAAGTTTCATTGGAATCTTCCTCAGAGTATTGATATTTCAGCGTTAACGACTGAAACACATTGGCGTCCAGATCAGTATTTAAACGTACTTTCGCAAGATAATCACTTTTATCAAAGCCTGTGTTACCTCCTCCATCAAGGTCTTTAAAACCATCAGAATTATAGTTAAAGTATTGGGTAACAAAACCAAAATTTTCATTTGAATAACCAACAGTGGCATCTAAATTTCTAGAATCATAATTACCATAGGTAAATCGAATGTCACCAGAAAATTCATTCGGAATTTGTTTGGAGACCATATTCACTGCTCCTCCCGTAGTAAACGGACCATATTGAATTTGGCTACTTCCTTTAAGAACTTCAACATTCTCAATACGACCTACCGTAGGAAAATAATAGGCTGCGGAAGCACTATAAGGAGCAGGAGCAATCAAAACGCCGTCTTCCATTAATGTGATTTTAGAACTTCTTTCAGCAGAAGTTCCACGAATACTAATATTGGGCCGTAAACCGAACCCATCCTCCTCTACAATGGTGACACCGGGAATAGCACGGATAATTTTATTGATATCAGTATAACCAAATTGCTGCAAATCTTGTGGAGATAAGAAATAGGCAGAACCTGTCCGATTTCTTACTTCAAACTTACTTCCTAAAATATTGTTGGAAAGTATGATCTCGTCAAGAATCTCAGGTATGATCTCTTTCGGTATACTATCTTGCTGACTATTCTTTTCAAGCTGTTCGTTTGATTTTTTTTGAGCCAAAAGGCCAATGGAAAAGGTGCCTATAAAAAGGAAACAAAATACTAATTTCATTCTTATTTTTATTTAGATTAATTATAAATAGAGTTATTAGACGGCAAATATATATGCTTAGTTTGAAATATCAAAAGCTTATTTAGAATAATTTTAAATAACATGACAAATGTCATGTTTTAATGGCCTTAGAGCTTGTTTTAATTAAAAAAAGAAGTACTTTTAAGCCATGTCAAACCTATCAAAAGCGCTCGTATTTTTGCAGTTTTCCTGTTTAATATTTCTCGTGTTTTTTACAAGTTTTATGACACAAGGACTCTTATTACTTGTTCAAATATGCGGCCTTTTATTATCGCTCTGGGCTGTTTTTGTGATGAGACCTGGTCATTTTAATATCCAACCAGAAATAAAACCAAATGCCCACTTTGTTAATATCGGTCCTTATCGGCTGATAAGAAATCCCATGTATACCGGATTGATCATTTTTTTTGGATCGGGAATTTTCAAATCCTTTGAACTTATCCCATGTATTGTTTTAATAGTTTTGATCCTTGTTTTACTCCTTAAGATTAAACTAGAAGAGAGATTCCTTGAAAAGAGGTTTGGTGAGGTTTATTTAATCTATAAAAGTAAGACCTACCGTCTTTTTCCTTTTATATTTTAGCAATTAAACTCTTCATTTACAATTTTTTAAAAAATTATATTCCTACAGTAAAAAACGACTTATATGTATTATTAGTTTTACTTCTTTTCCTATATTTGTCGCTTACTTTAATTCTATTAATCATGAAAAATATTTTTAAATTTTTAACAATAGGCGTTTTATTTTTCGCCTTATCCGGATCTGTTTACGGTCAAGAAACTACACAGGAAAACCACGGCAACGCCTTAAATCTCTTCGTTAAGTTTGGCGATAATTCAAGTATTTCAGGTAATTATGAATTTCAGGTTCATCCTGATATTACGGTGGCGCCAATGGCGAGAATTTGGTTCGGGGGTAAAAATACTTTTGCAGTAGGTGCAAGAGGAGATTATTACTTCGACAGATTGTTTAAGCTTGCTGAGCCTTGGGATATCTGGGCTGGTGTTGATGCTGGTTTTGTGATTGCAGGTGATGATAATAAAGATGATTTTAGTTTGAACATCCATGCAGGTGGTGAATATAAATTCAATGATATGTGGGGTCTTATTCTTGAAATCGGAGGTGGAAGTACCGCTTCTGGAGGAATAGGAGTTGGTATCCATTTTTAAGGATGAAATAAACAAGAAATAGGTGCAGCCCTGTGATAATTCACAGGGCTGTTTTTATATATTCTAGAATAAAATTCTTAAGTTTGAAACTCATTTAAAAGCATGGAATTATGCACATTTTAGGGATAGACATAGGCGGAAGCGGTATCAAAGGTGGTATTGTAGATACGACTACTGGTGAGATGATCACCGAAAAATTCAGACTCCCCACTCCCCGACCAGCCCTGCCTATCGAAGTGGCAAAAACCGTGCATCAGATTGTTGATCATTTTAATTGGAAAGGAGAAGTTGGTGCAGGTTTTCCCACACCTCTTTTTCATGGTAAATGCCTGAGTGGAGGAAATCTTCACCCTGATTGGAAAGGTGTTCAGGCTGATGAACTTTTTAAAAGTGTTACTGGCCTTGAATTTACTGTCATAAACGATGCTGACGCCGCTGCGGAAGCTGAAATGCACTTTGGTGCCGGAAAAGGAAAAGACGGCTTAGTAGCGGTAATTACCTTGGGAACAGGCATTGGGTCAGGCTTATTTTTTAATGGGGTTTTAATTCCCAATTCTGAACTGGGGCATGTAAGTTACAAGGGAGAGGCCTTTGAAAAATATGCAGCAGACTCCATTCGAAAAAAAGAAGATCTCAGCTATCCTAAATGGGGAAAAAGATTGAATAAATATTTTCAGCATATTGAACTCATTCTGTCACCTGACCTGTTCATCATAGGTGGTGGTGCCAGTAAAAAACTGCATAAATTTCAGGATCAGATCAATATTCGAACTAAAATCATTCCAGCAGAAAACAAAAATGAAGCTGGTATTATCGGTGCAGCAGTAGGAGCCTTTGATGAAGTTGGTTGATTTTCTAAATGAGTTCCCTGATAGCTTCAATAAACAATTAGCCAAGTATATTCATGGTCTCATTGTAGGCCACTTCAAACCGTAAAGGATTGATCCCGGTCCCAACCTTTTCTGTCGTAAAATACGAAAGTAGTTTTTCTGTGGGCATATTACCTGTGAGCTCGTCCTTCGCCATTGGGCAGCCCCCAAAGCCTTTTATGGCTCCGTCAAAGCGGAAACAGCCAGCCTTATATGCTGCATCAACCTTTTCATACCAATGATCAGGGTGGGTATGCAAATGAGCGCCAAATTCAATATTTGGATACATGGGGATCAGGTGTTTAAACAAATAGGCAATGGTCTCACCGTCAGCAACTCCTATCGTATCGGAAAGTGATAATATCTTTACGCCTAACTTGGCCAGAACATCTGTCCATTGACCGACAATTTCTACATTCCATGGATCCCCGTAAGGGTTTCCAAATCCCATGGAAAGATAGGCGACGACCTCCTTATTATTTTTAATGGCGAGATCCATGATCTCTTCCAGAGCCAACAAAGATTGCCCTACGGTCTTACCCGTATTTCTCATTTGAAAATTCTCTGAAATCGAAAAAGGAAAACCCAAATAATCAATTTCTTCAAATTGGCAGGCGGCAGCAGCCCCTCTGACATTGGCAACAATAGCCAGTAACTTAGAAGATGTTGCTTGCAGGTCAAGCATCGAGAGTACCTCAGCGGTATCACGCATTTGCGGAATAGCTTTAGGTGACACAAAACTACCAAAATCAATAGTATCAAAACCCACCTTTAGCAGGGCATTGATATACCTAGCCTTATCCTTAGTAGGAATAAAATGACTTTTGATCCCCTGCATAGCATCTCTCGGGCACTCTATGATCTTGATTTGACTCATCAAATCAAATATAGATAATAATGAGATATTGAAACAGTTTCGTTTCGATTTAATTTATATCCCGAGGGCATCGGAGGTGAGGGGGTGAGAAGTGAAGGGGTGAGAAGTGAGGGGGTGACGAGCAAGGGCCTCGGAAGTGAATCTTTCACCTCCGAGGCCCTCGCAAATTCCATTACATCATTAGATCATTCCCCTAGCTGTCAGCAGCCATTAGGAACATAGGTTTCATTTCAAAACGGTTATAATGAGGCCTTAACCTGTCGATGTTATAATACTTTTCTACGTTGACGATCTTTTTAGAGTTTGTCACCACATCTAAAGGAACATCATCATAGCGACCATTTTTAAGAACGACCAATCTGCCATGGAATCCTCCAAGGATCAAATCTAAGGCAAGATTACCATAGGCCATTGGGACTATAGAATCAACCGCATCAGGATCGCCACCTCTCACAAGGTAACCCAATTTTTGATTGATCACATTAATGGTTTTTCCATTGTTAAATCCAGCCGAATGACTTTTAATCTCAGAAGAGATCACGTCTCCGATACCACCAAGTTTGGCATGTCCAAACATATCCTTTTCAGAATTCTGGAACATCATTTCTCCTCCCTTATACATGGCTCCCTCAGAAACAAGAACCACAGAATATTTACTTGGATTATTATTCCTGTCTTGCACCAAAAGCTCAGTAAGATGTTTGATATCAAATTGGTGCTCAGGAATCACGCAGCGATTTGCAGCTCCTGCCATTGCAGGTAACATTGCAGTAAAACCAGCGTAGCGTCCAAAGACTTCCATAACAAGAATTCTTTCATGAGAACCTGCTGAAGTTCTGAGGTTATTGGTCATAGATATGGTTCTGGTGACACAGGTACTAAAACCTATACAATAATCCGTTCCAGGAACATCGTTGTCCATCGTCTTAGGTATGGCCACTACTTTTACGCCTTCTTTATACAAACGAACCCCATAACTTAAGGTGTCATCTCCACCTATTGGGATCAGGAAATCTACCCCAAGCCATTCTAAATTCTTTATAATTTCAGGCGTCAAGTCATTAAATTCTTCTTGATAGGAATCCTGTAAATGCTCAGGAACATGCGCTTTAGGCATTTTACTGGGTTTGGTTCTTGAAGAATGTAAAAAGGTACCACCTGTTCTACCAGCCTTATTGACGATATCATTGGTCAACACCATAAAACTATTACTATTGTCTGCTTTTTTATCGCGGATCAATTCGGTAATTCCGGCCCAACCCCGTCGTAAACCAATCACTTTAAAACCTTCACGATTTGCTCGGATGGTGATTGCACGAATAGCAGGGTTAAGACCAGGTACGTCACCTCCACCTGTCAGAATAGCAATGATGCCTTTTGTTTTTTTTGTATGAGCCATAAAAAGAATTTTTTAGAAATGAATGAACATAATGTCCCTTGAAATTCACTTTTTTTGATACTGAATTTCAGATACTTATTAAGTAAAACAAGGGATCAAATTTTAACTAAGGTAAATTTATGAAAACATTTTACAAAAATGATAACAATTACAAGGAAAGTTAATTCAATACATATGACAAATTCTTGTCAAATGACCCATCCTAAAGTAAAAAAAAAGCTGTCCAAACGGACAGCTTTCTTCAATTATAATTTATGCTTGCTTATAAAGAAGCAGAGTATTCAAGAAGATCTACAATTTTTGTAGAGTAACCATATTCATTGTCATACCATGATACCACTTTTACAAATGTATCTGTTAAGGCAATACCTGCCTTGGCATCAAAAACTGAAGTACGTGTTTCACCAACAAAATCCTGAGATACTACCAATTCCTCAGTGTATCCTAAAATTCCTTTTAATTCGCCTTCTGAGGCATCTTTCATTGCTTTACAAACATCTTCATAACTAACACTTTTCGCCAAGTTAACAGTTAAATCTACAACTGAAACGTCCATAGTTGGAACTCTGAATGACATACCAGTAAGTTTACCATTCAAAGATGGAATCACTTTTCCAACTGCTTTAGCAGCACCTGTTGAAGATGGTATGATATTGTGAAGTGCAGCTCTTCCTCCTCTCCAGTCTTTCAATGAAGGACCATCAACAGTTTTTTGAGTTGCAGTAGTTGCGTGAATTGTGGTCATTAGACCATCAGTTATTCCAAAATTATCGTGTAACACTTTGGCGATTGGAGCCAAACAGTTCGTAGTACAAGATGCATTTGAGAAAACATTTTCTTCAGCGGTTAATTCTTTGTGATTTACACCCATCACATACATTGGTGCATCAGCAGATGGAGCAGAAATAACAACTTTCTTAGCTCCTGCCTTTAAATGCAAACCAGCTTTTTCCTTTGTCGTAAAAATACCTGTTGCATCAATAACATATTCAGCTCCAATTTCATCCCATTTCAAATTTTCTGGGTTGCGTTCGGCTGTAATTCTAACTTCATTACCGTTAACAATAAGTTTACCATCTTTTACTTCAACATCACCATCAAACCTACCGTGTACGGAATCATATTTTAGCATATAAGCTAAATAATCAACATCTAAAAGATCATTGATCCCAACAACTTGAACGTTTTCTCTTTGTGAAGCGACTCTAAACGCTAGTCTTCCAATTCTTCCAAATCCGTTAATTCCGATTTTAATCATTACCTAATTATTTAAAAATTAAATTTATTTATACTGACATAATATCAGATATTCTTAATATTTCTTTGCTGATCTTATGATGCTCTTTAACAGCATTCTCCAAATCAACTGCAACCATTTCATTATTTTGAACCCCAACCATTTTATTGGTCTGGTTATCCAATAAAAGTTCTATGGCTTTTACACCCATTCTACTGGCAAGAACACGGTCAAAGCAACTTGGTGATCCACCTCTTTGCATATGCCCTAATACAGATACTCTTACATCGTATTGCGGTAAATTCTTTTCAACATAATCAGCCAATTCAAAAGTGTTAGCACCCGTCTTATCTCCTTCTGCAACAACTACAAGACTCGATGATTTTCCTGAACGACGACTTTTTTCCAAAGATTCAAGTAGTCTTTCCAGACCCATATTTTCTTCGGGTATGAGTATCTCTTCGGCTCCTGCCCCTATTCCTGTATTCAAAGCAATAAAACCTGAATCACGGCCCATAACTTCCACAAAAAATAAACGGTTATGTGAACTTGCTGTATCTCTGATCTTATCAATAACCTCCATCGCCGTATTTAGCGCTGTGTCGTATCCAAGCGTATAGTCAGTTCCGAAAATATCATTGTCAATT